>NZ_JBEXKU010000005.1:0-149110 GCF_040609575.1 Streptomyces sp. NPDC004647
GGTGGGGGCTGGACGCATGGCCCACCCCCCCGGGGGGTGGCCCCGGGGCATCCGCCGCGGCTCCACGTCACGCATCCGCGCGGCAGCCGGTCAGGCCTGCTCGTCGACCCAGCTCATGAGCTTGCGCAGCTCCCGGCCGGTGGTCTCCAGCTTGTGGTCCGAGTCGGCCTTCTTGTACTCGTTGTACTTGGGCAGACCCGAGTGGTACTCCTCCATCCACTTCCTGGCGAAGGTGCCGTCCTGGATCTCGGCGAGGACCTTCTTCATCTCGGCCTTGGTCTGGTCGGTGATGATCCGCGGGCCGGTGACGTAGTCGCCCCACTCGGCGGTCTCGGAGACCGACCAGCGCATCTTCTCCAGGCCGCCCTCGTACATCAGGTCCACGATCAGCTTCAGCTCGTGGAGGCACTCGAAGTACGCGATCTCCGGCTGGTAACCCGCCTCGACCAGGGTCTCGAAGCCCGCCTTGACCAGCGCGGAGGCGCCACCGCAGAGGACTGCCTGCTCGCCGAAGAGGTCGGTCTCGGTCTCCTCGGTGAAGGTGGTCTTGATGACGCCCGCGTGGGTGCCGCCGATGCCCTTGGCGTACGAGAGCGCGAGCGCGAAGGCGTTGCCGGAGGCGTCCTGCTCGACGGCCGCGATGCACGGCACGCCGCGGCCCTCCTCGTACTGCCGGCGGACCAGGTGGCCCGGGCCCTTGGGTGCGACCATCGCGACGTCCACACCGGCCGGGGGCTTGATGAAGCCGAAGCGGATGTTGAAGCCATGGCCGAAGAACAGCGCGTCGCCGTCCTTGAGGTTGTCCTTGATGGACTCCTCGTAGACCTGGGACTGGATCGGGTCCGGGACCAGAACCATGATCACGTCGGCCTCGGCGGCAGCCTCGGACGGGGTGGTCACGCGGAGGCCCTGCTCCTCGGCCTTGGTGCGGGACTTGGAGCCCTCGGGCAGACCCACGCGCACGTCGACGCCCGAGTCGCGCAGGGACAGCGCGTGCGCGTGGCCCTGGCTGCCGTAGCCCAGGACCGCGACCTTGCGGCCCTGGATGATGGACAGGTCGGCGTCGTCGTCGTAGAAGAGCTCGGCCACTTCGGATACTCCTTGTTTCTTGCGAAGAGTCGCAGTGTGCTTCCCACCGTATGCCGGGTGGGCGAGGGGAAGAATCAGGATCTCGCCATGCGGTCCTGCCGCAGGTCAGGCGCTCCGGTCCAGGGCCCGCAGCGACCGGTCGGTGATGGAGCGGGCGCCGCGCCCTATGGCGATGGTGCCGGACTGCACCAGCTCCTTGATGCCGTACGGCTCGAGCATCTTGAGCATCGCTTCGAGCTTGTCGCTGCCGCCGGTGGCCTCGATGGTGACGGCCTCCGGGGACACATCGACGGTCTTGGCCCGGAACAGCTGGACGATCTCGACGACCTGGGAGCGGGTCTCGTTGTCGGCGCGCACCTTCACCAGGACGAGTTCACGCTGAATGGCCGCACCCGGCTCGAGCTCGACGATCTTCAGCACGTTGACGAGCTTGTTGAGCTGCTTGGTGACCTGCTCCAGCGGGAGCGACTCGACGTTCACCACGATGGTGATACGGGAGATGTCGGGGTGCTCGGTGGTGCCGACGGCGAGCGAGTCGATGTTGAAGCCGCGGCGGGAGAACAGGGCGGTGATCCTGGCGAGGACGCCGGGCTTGTTCTCCACCAGGACGGAGAGCGTGTGCTTGGACATGGTCTCGTTCTCTCTTCTCTGTCTCTCTGCGTCTCTGTCCTGGGTTTTCAGTCGTCTTCGTTGTCGCCGAAGTCGGGGCGGACCCCGCGGGCGGCCAGGACCTCGTCGTTGGAGGTGCCTGCGGCGACCATGGGCCAGACCATGGCGTCCTCGTGGACGATGAAGTCCACGACGACGGGGCGGTCGTTGATGGAGTTCGCCTTGGCGATGACGGCGTCGAGCTCGTCCGGTGACTCACAGCGGATACCGACGCAGCCCATGGCCTCGGAGAGCTTCACGAAGTCCGGGATACGGGTGCCACCGCTGGGGGCGGCGGGGGAACCACTGCCCGTGCCGGCGCCGTCCGCCTCGGGGCCGGAGTGCAGCACGGTGTTGGAGTAACGCTGGTTGTAGAACAGGGTCTGCCACTGGCGGACCATCCCGAGCGCGCCGTTGTTGATGATCGCGACCTTGATCGGGATGTTGTTCAGCGCGCAGGTGACCAGTTCCTGATTGGTCATCTGGAAGCAGCCGTCGCCGTCGATCGCCCAGACCGTACGGCCCGGCAGGCCGGCCTTGGCGCCCATCGCGGCGGGGACCGCGTACCCCATCGTCCCGGCGCCGCCGGAGTTGAGCCAGGTTGCGGGCTGCTCGTAGCCGATGAAGTGCGAGGCCCACATCTGGTGCTGGCCCACGCCCGCGGCGAAGACGGTGCCCTCCGGCGCCAGCCGGCCGATACGCTCGATGACCTGCTGCGGCGACAGGCTGCCGTCCTCGGGCAGGTCGTAGCCCAACGGATAGGTGTCGCGCCAGCGGTTGAGGTTCACCCACCAGTCGGAGTAGTCGCCGGTGCGGCCCTCGTCGTGCTCGGTCTGGACCGCGACGATCAGGTCGGCGATGACCTCCCGGGCGTCGCCCACGATCGGGACGTCGGCGGCGCGGTTCTTGCCGATCTCGGCGGGGTCGATATCCGCGTGCACGATCTTGGCGTACGGGGCGAAGCTGTCGAGCTTGCCGGTGACGCGGTCGTCGAAGCGGGCGCCCAGGGCGACGATCAGATCGGACTTCTGCAGCGCGGTGACCGCGGTGACGGCGCCGTGCATGCCGGGCATGCCCACGTGCTGCGGGTGGCTGTCCGGGAAGGCGCCGAGCGCCATCAGGGTGGTGGTGACGGGGGCGCCGGTCAGCTCGGCGAGGACCTTCAACTCGGCCGTGGCGCCGGCCTTCAGCACGCCGCCGCCGACGTACAGCACCGGGCGCTTGGCCTCGGTCATCAGCCGGGCCGCCTCGCGGATCTGCTTGGCGTGCGGCTTGGTGACCGGGCGGTACCCGGGCAGGTCGGTGTGCGGCGGCCAGACGAAGGTGGTCTGTGCCTGCAGCGCGTCCTTGGCGATGTCGACCAGAACCGGTCCGGGGCGGCCACTGGAGGCGATGTGGAAGGCCTCGGCGATGGTCTTCGGGATCTCGGCCGCGTCGGTCACCAGGAAGTTGTGCTTGGTGATCGGCATCGTGATGCCGCAGATGTCCGCCTCCTGGAAGGCGTCCGTCCCGATCGCCTTGGAGGCGACCTGACCGGTGATCGCGACCATGGGGACCGAGTCCATGTGGGCGTCGGCGATCGGGGTGACGAGGTTGGTGGCGCCGGGGCCCGAGGTGGCCATACAGACGCCGACCCTGCCGGTGGCCTGGGCGTAACCGGTGGCCGCGTGACCCGCGCCCTGCTCGTGTCGGACCAGGATGTGACGCACTTTCGAGGAGTCCATCAGCGGGTCGTACGCGGGGAGGATGGCGCCGCCCGGAATGCCGAACACGGTGTCGGCGCCGACTTCCTCGAGAGAGCGGATGAGGGACTGCGCGCCCGAGACGTTCTCGGTGATGGTGGGCTGCTGCCCGCCGCTACGGGTCCGCGGCTGCGGATGGTGGGCCCCGGTGGCCTGCTCGGTCATCGACATTCTCTTCTCGAAGATGAGGGTTTTGAGTGGGTCTGCGAGGTATCAGTGCAACAAAAAACCCCCCGTGCCGTAAGGCAAGCGAGGGGAGCGCGCCGGGTGCGGTCCGCGGGGTCTTCATGGTGACCCTGCTTCAGCCGACGCGCTTTCCAAGTACGAGAATTCGGGTGCGCATGGCTCGACCTTCCCCCGGCGCCCGACGGGTGTCAAGTGGGTGGGACAGCCGTCTCATTATTTGAGCACAATGGCGGATGCACGACCGAATCCGGAGCGGCGGCTCCACCCAGCCGCACCGGCAGTGCGCTGGTGGTCAGCACGGCCTCCCGGAGGCCGTCGCGCAGGTCCGCCGAGTCCGGCACCGGGCACTGGCCGCGGGCGAGCACACGGCGCAGCCGGTGCTCGTCGAGCGGCCCCGAGAAGGCCGTCCCCTGGCCGTGGGTACAACCCATGGCCTGCAGCGCCGCCACCTGCTCCGGCAGGTCGATGCCCTCGGCGACGGACTGCAGGCCGAGGTCGGCGGCGATCCGCAGCAGCCCGGCAGTGATCTTGTGAAGTCTGGCCGACTCGACGACCCCCTCGACCAGTGCACGGTCGATCTTGAGGACGTCGACGGGGAGCCGCCGCAGGGCGGCGAGCCCTGCGCAGCCGCTGCCGAACCCGTCGAGCGCGATCCGTACACCGAGGCGGTGCAGTGCCACCAGGCGGCGTTCCAGCTCCTCTATCGGGACCCGCGGATCGGTGTCGGAGATCTCCAGGAGCAGTGCGCCGGACGGCAGGCCGTGCCGGGTGAGCAGCGCCTCGACACTGCTCTGGGCCATGCTCCGGTCGAGGATGCGGCGCGGCGACAGCCGTACGGCCACGGGGGCGGGATGGCCCGCGCGGTGCCGCTCTGCGGCCTGCTCGACCGCCTCCTCGAGCAGCCAGCGGCCGAGGTCGGCGGTACGGGCCTCCGCCTCGCCGCGCCCCCGGTCGCCGCAGCCGTGCTCGCAGACGCGCAGGTACTCCCCGGGGGTGAACAGGATGCCCTGCTGGGACCGCCAGCGGGCCTGTGCCGCGACAGCGGTGATCCGGCCACTGTCGAGCGCCACCACGGGCTGGTGGAGCAGAGCGAACTCGCCGTCGTGCAGGGCTGTTCTAATCCGTCCGGCCATTTCGGCCCTGCGGACCACCTCGGCCTGCATCTGCGGGGCGTACAGCTCGACCCTGGCCTTGCCGGCGGCCTTCGCCCGGTACATCGCCAGGTCGGCGTTGCGCATCAGGTCCTTGGGCGCGACTCCGGGCTCGGCGAAGGCGACGCCGATGCTGGCGGCGACCCGCACCTCGGTGCCGGAGACCCGGTAGGGCCGGCCGAGACAGAGCCGCAGCCGGTCGGCGACCTCGAGGATGCGGTACTCGCGGGCCGCCGCGTCACGCTTCCCGTCACCGAGGATGAGGGCGGCGAACTCGTCGCCGCCGAGCCGGGCGGCGGTGTCGCCGGCCCGTACGGACTCCTGAAGGCGGCGGGCCGCGTGGATCAGCAGCTCGTCGCCGGCCTGATGCCCGATGCTGTCGTTCACCGCCTTGAACCCGTCGAGATCGATGAAGAGGACGGCGGTCCCGGGGTCCGTCGTGCGGCGTCCGCTGAGGGCCTGCCGGACCCGCTCGGTGAACAGAGCGCGGTTGGGCAGATCGGTGAGCGGGTCGTGCTCGGCGTTGTGCTGGAGCTGAGCCTGGAGACGGACCCGCTCGGTCACGTCACGGCTGTTGAAGATCAGGCCGCCGTGGTGGCGGCTGACGGTGGACTCGACATTGAGCCAGTCCCCGCCGCCCGCGCGCCCGGGCCCGGCCCGGAACCGGTACTCGATACGGGTGGTGACCTCATCGGCGGCGTGCGCGGCGAGGAACCGCCGCAGCTCGTGCACCACCCCTCCGAGGTCCTCGGGATGGATCAGCGAGGCGAGTTCGGATCCGACGAGTTCGTCCGCGTCGATGCCGTAGACCCCCGCCGCGGCCGGGCTCACATAGCGCAGCACCCCGGTCGAGGCGGCGATCATGATGACGTCGCTGGAGCCCTGGACGAGGGAGCGGAAGTGGTTCTCCTTCTGCGCCAGCTCCTGGGTGAGCGTGACGTTGTCGAGCAGCATGATGCCCTGCCGTACGACCAGGGCGAGCACGACGGTGCACGCGGTGAGGATCACCACCCGGTCGGTGCGCCTGCCGTCGATGATGTTGTAGAGAATGCCCAGCGTGCAGACCGCTGCGGCGAGATACGGGGTGAGGGCGGTGAGCGAACCGGCGATGGGGCGGCCGGGGTGGTGCGGGCGGCGGCTCCGGTCCCAGCCGTCGGTCTCGCGACTGCCGACCCATGGGGCGTAGGCCAGAAGTATGGACCCGGCGAACCAGCCCGCGTCCAGGAGCTGGCCGGAGCGGTAGTGCTCACGCAGCAGGGGTGAGGTGAACAGCGCGTCGCACAGCACGGTGAGGGCGAGCGCGGCGATGGCGGTGTTGATCGCGGAGCGGTTGGCGGAGGAGCGCCGGAAGTGCAGCGCCAGCACCATGCTGACCAGCACGATGTCGAGCAGTGGGTAGGCCAGCGAGAGCGCGGCCTCGGAGACGCTCGCGCCTCCCTGGTGCGCGGTGTGGGCGAGCGCGAGGCTCCAGGAGATGGTGAGCAGCGAGCCGCCGATGAGCCAGGCGTCGAGAAGCAGGCAGACCCAACGGGCCTTGGTGACAGGGCGCTTGGCGAGAATGAGCAGGCCGACGATGGCAGGCGGCGCGAAGAGCAGGAAGCAGAAGTCGGCGATCGAAGGGCTGGGCACCGGCTGCCGCAGCACGACCTCGTACCAGCCCCAGACCACATTGCCGAGGCCGGCCATCGCGGACGACGCGGCGAAGAACAGCCAGGCGGGCCGGACGCCACCGGGGCGGATACGCGCACGGCACAGGCAGGAGACGGCGGCGGCCAGGGCGGCCGCCGCGAGACCGAAGTCGCCCATGATCAGGGCGAGTCGGGGCGACCCCCAGCCCAGCGCCGCACCCGTGGCGTACCCGGCGCAGACCAGGGCGAGGACGAGTTGGGGGAGCAATCCGGCTCCGCCGCCGGCGGCCGGCCGACGGGAGATCACCGCCCCCGGGGCGCTCACCGGACCGCCCTGGGAGGCGCGGTCCTGCGTTTCGGTCTGCGCGGATGCGCATGGCACCAGTTTCGCTGCCGACTGCCGCGCCGCGGCGGGTAGTTCGTCCACAGGCCGTGCATCGCCCGTCGCCCCCCTAGAGTTCCGGTCCATCGCTGCGGCGGGCGTACTGGTCCGATACGCAGCCCCCGTCGGGACGATACACCAGAGCAGTCACTCAGGGACATAGCTCCTCTACAGAGCGTAACTAGCAGCAGAAATATGGGCACTGAGAGCAATCAAACAGACCCGGAGCGTGCCGAATCGGGGTGGGGAGCGCTCCCGGAGCCTCTTCTAGGTGGTTGTGGCGACCACATTGACGAGAGGTTCATCAGCGGCAAATCGGACCAACTGTTCGCGTAGCAACCGTTTCGCACGTGGCAGGAAAGCTGAGGTCAACCCGCCGACATGCGGGGTGATGAGCATGCCCGGTGCGTGCCAGAGCGGGTGCCCGGCGGGCAGCGGCTCGGGGTCGGTGACGTCCAGAGCGGCTCGCAGCCGGCCCGTCTCCACCTGCGTGAGCAGCGCCTTGGTATCGACCACCGCGCCACGAGAGACGTTCACGAGCAGCGCGCCGTCCTTCATGCGTGAGAGGAAGCCGCCGTCGACGAGACCGCGGGTCGCGTCGGTGAGCGGGGTGGAGAGGATCACGACGTCCGCGTCCGGAAGGAGCGCCGGGAGTTCGGTGAGCGGATGCACCGGGCCGCGCGGGGTGGTGCGTGCGGAGCGCGCGATGCGCGCCACCCGCGCACATTCAAAGGGTGTGAGCCGGTCCTCGATAGCACTGCCGATCGAGCCGTAGCCGACGATCAGTACCGATTTGTCGGCCAGTGCCGGGCGGAACCCCTGCCGCCACTCCTCGGCGTCCTGGCCGCGGATGAAGTCGGGGATGCCGCGGAGAGAGGCGAGCGTGAGGGTGAGGGCCAGCTCCGCGGTGCTCGCCTCGTGCACGCCACGGGCGTTGCAGAGCCGTACGCCCGGGGGCAGGCCGGGAAGGGCGGGCTGCACGTGGTCGATACCCGCCGTGAGTGTCTGGATGACGCGTACGGCCGTCATCTCCCGCAGGGGGCGGACGGAGACCTCAGGACCCTTCATATAGGGCACGCCGTAGAACACGCAGCGGGCCGGGTCGGCGGGGAACTCCGGGCCGCCGTCCCAGAAGCGGTAGTCGAACCGGTCGGGGAGTCCGTCGATCTCCTCGGCGTGAACGGGCAGCCAAACGTCAGCGCTCATGGTCGAGAGGCTAGTGCCGAACCGCACGGGGTTCGCCCCGTTCGCCGTTCCGGCCCAGCCGTACGGTGCGTTGCCCGGTCGGCCGGGCGGCATCGTGACGGGCTCCTGCGAAAACAGGTGGACGGCAGAGGTTAGTTTGGGTGCTGACCAGGGAGAGGTGCAGGACGAGGTGGAGCGCAGGACAGTCGGCGCCGGAGCGCTCTCAGTGGGCGCGATCGGCCTCGGGTGCATGCCGATGAGCTGGGCGTACGCCGCCTCCCAACAGCACGGCGAGAGTTCGCTGCGCGCCGTCCACGCCGCCCTCGACCGGGGCACCACCCTGCTCGACACCGCTGACATGTACGGGCCGTTCACCAATGAGCTGCTGGTGGGCCGGGTGCTCAGGGAACGGCGCTCGGACGTCTTCGTATCCACCAAGTGCGGGCTGCTGGTGGGCGATCAGCACATCGTCGCCAACGGCCGGCCAGGCTATGTGAAACGGGCCTGCGACGCCTCGCTGCGGCGGCTGCAGACGGAGGTGATCGACCTCTACCAGCTGCACCGGGAGGACCCGGAGGTACCGGTCGAGGAGACCTGGGGGGCGATGGGCGAGCTCGTCACGGCGGGCAAGGTACGGGCGCTGGGCCTGTGCGCGTTCCAGAAGGGCACTCAGCGCTTCCGCCGAAGGGCGGTGGGGTCCCCGGCGCCGCAGACGGCGGGAGAGCGCGACCGCGCGCGACGGCGTCCCGCGTCCGAGATGCACGACGGAACGATCCGGCAACTGGCACGGGTGCAACAGGTTTTTCCGGTGAGCAGCGTGGAGGCCGAGCTGTCGGTGTGGTCGCCGGAGGCGATGACGGCGTTGCTGCCGTGGACCGAGTCGCGCGGAATCGGCTTCCTCGCGGCGATGCCTCTCGGGAACGGCTTCCTGACCGGCACGCTCACACCGGGGCAGGGCTTCGAACCGGATGATCTGCGGGCGCGCCATCCGCGGTTCACGGCCGAGATGATGGCGGCGAACCAGCCGATCGTGGCCGGGCTGCGGCGGGTCGGCGCGCGGCACGGGGCCACGCCCGGCCAGGTGGCACTGGCGTGGCTGCTGGCCCAGGGGCGGCATGTGGTGCCGGTGCCCGGCGCGAAGAAGCAGCGCTGGGCGGTGGAGAACGCGGAGGCCGCGGAGCTCCGGCTGACCGCTGAGGACCTCGCGGAGATAGCGGCTCTGCCGCCCGCGCAGGGCTCCTGGGACTGATCGCGCCGGTGCCGACGCGCCGCTGTGCGGGATTCCGGGGGCTGCCGGCCTTCAGTGATCGGCCTTTGGTGATCGGGAACCCCGCGCGGCGGAGCGGTGTATGTAGCAGTGTGGTGCCTGTTGACGAGCGAGAGGATCGGCCATCGTGCGACGACCTGCTGTGAATGCTGTGACCGCTGTGCTGGCCGCCGGTGCCCTGCTGTTCTCCGCCGGCTGCTCGTCGGAGAGCGAGGACACCGGCCCGCCGGAGCGGTCGGGAACCGCCTCGTCGCCGGGGAGGAGTGGCACGGCCTCGCCATCGGACCGGCCCTCGTCGTCCGC
Source organism: Streptomyces sp. NPDC004647 (assembly GCF_040609575.1). Classification (NCBI taxonomy): domain Bacteria; kingdom Bacillati; phylum Actinomycetota; class Actinomycetes; order Kitasatosporales; family Streptomycetaceae; genus Streptomyces; species Streptomyces sp. NPDC004647. Next base: position 9,582 of record NZ_JBEXKU010000005.1, read on the forward strand.
CCCGCCCGCGAAAGGCTCGGTGAAGGTGGTGCGCACGGTGGCCGAGGGGCTGGAGTCGCCATGGGGGCTCGCGGCGCTGCCCGACGGCGATCTGCTGGTCTCCTCCCGCGACACCGGGAAGATCTTCCGGATCGCGGCGGACAACGGCAAGAAGGCCGAGTTGGGCTCGGTGCCGGGTGCCTCGGCCGGCGGCGAAGGCGGGCTGCTGGGCATCGCCGTATCGCCGTCGTACGGCGTGGACCACATGGTGTACGCCTACTTCACCACGGAGTCCGACAACCGCATCGCCCGGATGATCTACGACGAGAAGAAACCGGCGGGCAGCCGGCTGGGCGCGCCGGACACGATCTTCAAGGGCATCCCCAAGGGGGCGATACACAACGGCGGCCGGATCGCCTTCGGCCCGGACAAGATGCTCTACGCGGGGACGGGCGAGAGCGGCGACCGGGGGCTCGCGCAGGACAAGAAGTCACTGGGCGGAAAGATCCTTCGGATGACACCGGAGGGCCGGCCCGCGCACGGCAATCCGGACGCGGACTCCGTGGTCTATTCCTACGGCCACCGCAATGTGCAGGGGCTGGCGTGGGACGCGGACAGGCGGCTCTGGGCGGCCGAGTTCGGGCAGGACGAGTGGGACGAGCTCAATCTCGTCGAGCCGGGGAAGAACTACGGCTGGCCGATCGTGGAGGGCAAGGGCGACAAGGCCGGTTTTGTGGATCCGGTCGAGCAGTGGAGCACCGACGAGGCCTCGCCGAGCGGTATCGCGTATGCGGCCGGTTCGATCTGGATGGCCGGGCTGCGCGGTGAGCGGCTCTGGCGCATACCGCTTGCGGGTACCAGGCCCGTGGCGAAGCCGGAGGCGTTTCTCGAGGAGAAGTACGGGCGGCTGCGCACGGTGGTCTCGGACGGGGCCGGCGGACTGTGGCTGGTCACCAGCGAGACCGACACCCGGGGCACGCCGGAGAACGGGGACGACCGCATTCTCCAGCTGAAGGTCACATGAGGGGCTGACAGGCCGATGGGCGGTCGGCAGCCGGGCCGCTGCGGGCTTGCGGGCTTGCGGGCTTGCGGGCTTGCGGGCTTGCGGGCTTGCGGGCTTGCGGGCTTGCGGGCTTGCGGGCTTGCGGGCTTGCGGCAGGGTCTCTCGGCCTCCCCCGGGCGGCGCCAATCACTCGGCCTCAGGCAGCCCGGCGTGGTCGAGGAGCCGGACGGGACGGGCGGAAGTCCGCGATGGCGGAGCGCTTCGACGGTCTCGGCCGCCCATCGCCGGCGGGGCTTGCCGGGCACGAAGCAGGTGGGGAAGGCGACCTTGGTGCCGTTCTCGGGTACCACGGGGACCGGGTCTCAGGCTGCTCGGTCATCAGGCTGATCGGTCATCAGGCACTGGCCATCAGGCACTCGGTTCCGGTTCCGCGAAGAGCCGCATGCGGTGCGCGAGCGCGGCGGCCTCGCCGCGGCCGGAAACCCCCAGCTTGGCAAGGATGTTGGAGACATGGACACTGGCGGTCTTGGGCGAGATGAACAGCTCCTCGGCGATCTGCCGGTTGCTGCGCCCGACGGCGACAAGGCGGAGGACGTCCTGTTCCCGGCGGGTGAGCCCCAGCGACTGAGCCTGGTCCGCGAGAGCCCTGGGCTCCGCGGGGAGGGCACCCTCGGCCTCGGCCGTCAGCGGCAGCCGGGCCCGACGGGCGAGCAGCTCGATGTCTTCGCGCAGCGGGCGGGCGCCCAGGCGGACCGCGCCGGCGTGCGCCTGGGCCAGCAGCGCGGCGGCCTCGTCGCGCGCGGCGTCCGCCCCTGCCCCGCCGGAGGCGAGCAGCGCCTCGGCCCACCGGTGACGGAGCTGGGCGAGGATGTACGGGTAGTCGTACGGCTCGAAGGCGGCCGCGCTCTCGGCCCAGAACTTCGGCTCGAACTCCCCTCGGGCACGGCTGATTTCGGCCTCGAACCACCGCGACCAGGCGGTCCAGACCGGCGCGGGGCAGGCGAGACTGCGGCCGGCGCCCTTGAGACGGGAAAGCAGCCGCCGCTGCTCGGCGTCGTCCATGCCGGGGAGCCCCCGCCCTTCCGCGGCCACGGTCGCACCGCTGACGAGCAGCTGCCAGACATAGGTCTCCTGCCCGAGCAGCGGCAGCAGGTCCAGTGCGCAGTTCAGTGCGGAGACGGCCTGGTCGAACCGGCCGTGCGCGGTGGCGAAGCGCATTTCGGCCTGGGCGAGGGGCAGTTCGTACTGCGGCTCCATGTCGTTCTTGCCGAGATGACCGCGGGCAGCCGCGATCAGGCCGGGCACCGGGCCGTACTGCCCACGGTTCAGCGCGAGTTCGATACGGCGCAGTTCCATGGTGGCGAGCGGCCGGGAGGTACGGCCGTGGTCACGCCATTCGTCCAGGACAGCCGCCGACCGTTCCCACTCCCCCAGCATCGCCAGCGCCTCGGCGAGGTTCCCCACCACGAAGGTCGCGCCGTCGTACATCCGGTGCCGGCCCAGTGCCTCGATGCCGGCCTCGGCCGCCTCGACCGCCTCCGCGGTACGGCCCAGCCGGTGCAGCGCATCCGCGAGGTTGCCGTGCACCCGGCCCAGGGCGCGTGGCGCCCAGAGGTGCTCGACGAGTTCGCGCACCTCGTACAGCTCCGATATGCCCCGGTCGGCCTCCCCGGCCTGGGCCCGCAGGCAGGCGAGCGTCACCCGCGCGTTGAGCTCGACCTCCTGGGCCCCCACCAGCCTGGCCAGTTCCACGGCCCGCTCGGCCAGCGGCATGCTCCCCTCGTCGGAGACGTGCAGGCTGTGCCATGCCGCGGCGTGCGTCAGCACGTCGGCGTGCACGGCGGACGGCGGCAGACCGCTCACCAGCTCCTGTGCCCGGGATATCTCCGACCAGCCGTCGCCGCGCCCCATGAAGGTCATCAGCCGGGACCGCTGCATCCAGAACCACGCGGCCCGCGTCGGGTCCTGGTTCTCGTCGATCAGCTTCAGGGCCTTCTTGACCAGGGCGTAGGCGCGCTCCGAGGCGTCGTCCCAGCGGGCCGCGACCGCCGCCTCCGCCAGCAGATCGAGGAAGTGCAGATGCCGATGCGAGCTGTCCGGATAACAGCCGCAGGGCGGGTAGGACTCGGTGCCGCCGACCCCGGGCAGCTTCGCGCGCTGCTCCGCCGGCACCTCGTCCCACAGCTCCATCGCCCGCTCCAGCAGCTTCAGTTGTTCGGCGAACGCATGCCGCCGCCGGGCCTCGCCCGCGGCCGCGAGCACCGCAGGAAGCGCCTTGGTGGCGTCGTGCGCGGAGTACCAGTAACTGGCCAGCCGGGTCGCGCGCTGCTCGGCCCGGACGAGCGAGGGGTCGGCCTCCAGAGCCTCGGCGTAGCGTCTGCTGAGCCGGGAGCGCTCGCCGGGCAGGAGGTCGTCCACGACCGCCTCACGCAGCAGCGCATGCCGGAAGCGATAGCCGTCGCCGTCGTCCGTGGGCACCAGGACGCATCCGCCGACGGCGGCCCGCAACCCCTCGATCAGCTCCTCGTCGTCGAGCCCGGAGACGGCCGCGAGCAGGGCGTACTCGACGGTGGTGTTACGGGCCGCCATCCGTACGACCCGCTGGGCCACCTCGGGCAGTGCCTCGACGCGCACCAGCAGCAGATCGCGCAGCGAGTCGCTGAGCCCGCCGGGTTCGTAGTCGCTGGTGGCCAGCTCCTCGACGAAGAAGGGGTTGCCCTCGGAGCGGTCGAAGATCTCATCGGCCAGGGCCCGGTCGGGCTCGGCCCCCTGGATCCCCGCGAGTTGGCAGCGCACCTCCTCACGGCTGAGCCGGGGCAGTTCCAGGCGCCGTACGGTCCGCAGCCGGTCCTGCTCGGCGAGGAAGGGCCGCAGCGGGTGCCGGCGGTGGATGTCATCGGTGCGGTAGGTGGCAAGCAGGACGAGCCGGGAGCGCTGGAGCGAGCGGAAGAGATAGCCGAGGAGTTCACGGGTGGAACGGTCCGCCCAGTGCAGGTCCTCGATCGCGACGACGAGCACACGGTCGGCAGCGAGCCGCTCCAGCAGCTGGGCGGTCAGCTCGAACAGCCGCGCCCGGCCTTCCTGATCATAGGTTTCGCGGGCGACCGACCCGATATCGGGCAGCAGCCGGGCGAGCTCGTCCTCGCGTCCGGCTGCCGCCTGCTCGAGCTCGCCGCCGAGTTGCCGGTGCAGGGCGCGCAGTGCGGTGGCGACCGGAGCGAACGGCAGCCCGTCCGCGCCCAGTTCGAGGCAACCACCGACAGCGGTCACCGCCCCGGCCCGCTGCGCCGTCCCGAGGAACTCCTCCAACAGGCGGGTCTTGCCGCCCCCCGCCTCGCCGCCCACCAGCACGGCTTGCGGCTCGCCTGCGGAAGCGCGTGCGAGTACGCCGGAGAGAGCGGTCAACTCCTCGGTGCGGCCTACGAAGACGGGGCTGATGGATCGGCTCTCCACGCCGCCGAGCATCGCACACGGCTCCGGCGATCCGGCACTCGTTTTTTCGGCGTGGACCGCTGGGCCTCGGACGGCATGGTCAGGCGCGGGCGGCCCGTACGGACCCGCGGCCCTCCCGCGCTTCGCTGCCGCTCACCCGCCCTTCCGCCTCGCGCTCGGCGGACCGGCGACCACGGCGCCGGCGGCCGCGGGTGGCCTGGCGGGCCAGCCGGTACTCCTCGGCCTCGCGGATCAGCTGGGCCTGGCGGGCCTGGTGCATTTCCTTCTCGAACATATCGGCTCCCGGGTGACGAAGGCTCTGTACGTGCCTCCACCTTCGTCTCCCAGGTGGTGTCGCCGCATCGGGCAACTTCCCGATCTCTGCGGGACCGGACGCCCTAGACCGCCGGCCCTGGGCGCCCCCGTTGCCGTCCCTTGCCATAAGGGGGCCGCCCGGATGCCTTAGCCCGCCGTGGGCATGCCGAAGAGGTCGAAGTACAGGGCGCCCGAGATAAGGAGGCCGAGGGCGCCGAGGGCGACTCCGGACCAGGCCACGGCCCGGATCCAGGGCGCCTGGGGCACCGCGGCCGGCTTGACGGTGGGGAGGAGGAGGACTGCTCCCGCGACGATCAGCGCAATCACGGCGAAGAAGCCGTTGAAGACGGCGGTGGTGTGCCAGGGCGTGCCGTAGAGCGCGGCAATCTGGTCCTGGGCCTGCGCTCCCCCGGAGGACGTCTTGATCTGGCCGATCAGCTGCTGGCGCTCGGCGGCCAGCCGTCCGGCCCAGGTTCCGGTGATGGAGGCGAGGCCGAGGGCGGCGCCCACGACCGCGCCGGCACCGGCACCGATGCCGGTGGAGGCCGGCACCTCGATGTACTCCGGCTCGTCGTCGAGGTCGGCGTCGGTCGGGTCGGTGGGCTCCGTCCCGGTCGGCTCGGCCGGCTCAGTGCCCCCAGGAACCTCAGTGACCTCGTCGGCGCCGGCGGTCGCGTCGGTCTTGTCGGTGTCCGTGGTCTTGGTGGTGTTCATGGTCCGCACCGTAGGGGCCCTTTCTGAGAGTCCCCTTAATGCAGTGACCCATACGGGATCCGTTTAATGCAGTGACCCATACGGGATCCGTACGACCCACGCGGCAGCCCATACGGCCCGGCACGGTCGGGCGGGCTGGTCTCCCCGCCCCGCCGTCACGGTACGAGCGCGTCGATCGTGTCGTCCTTGCGCTGCGCCGGTATGAGCAGCGGAGCGGGTTCCGGTGCCTCGATGCTCAGGCGCGGGAGGATCCGGTCCAGCCACCCCGGCAGCCACCAGTTGGCGCCGCCGAGCATATGCATCAGCGCCGGGACCAGCAGCGTTCGGAGAACGAAGGCATCGAGCGCCACTGCCGCCGCCAGTCCGATGCCGAACATCGCAATGATCCGGTCGCCGCTGAGTACAAAGGCCGAGAAGACCGCGATCATGATGACCGCCGCGGAGTTGATCACCCGTCCGGTCTCGGCCAGGCCGACCCGTACGGCCCGCCGGTTGTCCCGGGTCTGCTGCCACTCCTCGTACATCCGGCTGACCAGGAAGACCTGGTAGTCCATGGAGAGCCCGAAGAGCACCGACACCATGATCACTGGCAGGAACGGCTCGATCGGGCCTGCGCTGCCCAGCCCCAGCAGCTCACTCCCCCACCCCCACTGGAAGATCGCGACGACGACCCCGAAGGAGGAGGCGACGGCGGCGACGTTCATCACCGCGGCCTTGAGAGGGATGCCGATACTGCGGAAGGCGAGGAGCAGCAGGACGCTGCCCAGTGTGACGACCACCCCGACGAACAGCGGCAGTTTGCCGATGATCACGGATGCGAAGTCGTCGTAGGCGGCGGTGAGCCCGCCCACATGGGTGTCGAGGGCCGTGCCCTGCTCCGCCTTCGGCACGATGTCCTCGCGCAGCCGCTGGACGAGTTCGGAGGTGCGCTCCGACTGGGGGGCGGTCTCCGGGACGACGGTGATCACGCCGGTGCCACCGCTGCGGTCGACCGCGCCCGCGCTCACCCGGGCGACACCCTCCGTAGCGCGCAGGGCGTCGGGCAACTTGTCGAAAGCCAGCCGGTCGGCGGCGTCGTCGATCTCGGAGACCAGGGTCAGCGGGCCGTTGGAGCCCGCACCGAAGCCGTCGGCGAGCCGGTCGTAGGCCTGCCGGGTGGTCGTGGTGGACGGGCTGTTGCCCTGGTCGGATGTCCCGAGATGCAGGGACATGGTGGGCACCGCGAGGAGGACCATGACGACGGCCGCGAGGCCGCCGAGCAGCTTGGGGTGCCGTTCGACGAAGGCGGACCAGCGGGCGGCGAAGCCGGTGGGGAGGTCGGGCTTCGGCCCGTGCTCGGTCAGCCGCCGCCGTTCGCGGCGGCTGAGCGCCTTCATCCCGATCACGCCGAGCAGAGCGGGGAGGAGGGTCACCGAGGAGGCGACGGCGAGGATGACGGTCAGGGAGGCGGCGAGTGCGACGCCGGTGAGGAAGTTCAGCTGGAGGACCAGCATCCCCAGCAGGGCGATGCACACCGTTGCGCCCGCGAAGACGACGGCGCGCCCGGAGGTGGCGACGGCGCGCTGGGCGGCCTCGGCGACCGGTAGCCCCTGCCGGAGTCCCCGGCGGTGTCTGGTGACGATGAAGAGCGCGTAGTCGATGCCGACGCCCAGGCCGATGAGCATGCCCAGCATGGGCGCGAAGTCGGCGACCGTCATGGCGTTGCTGAGCAGTCCGATGCCCAGGTAGGCGGTGCCGACGCTGACCAGCGCGGTGGCGATCGGCAGCAGCATCGCGGAGAGCGAGCCGAAGGCGAGGAAGAGGACCACGGCGGCCGCGAGGATGCCGACGACCTCGCTGATATGAGCGGTGGACTTCTCGGTGACCGAGATGGCCGCGCCGCCCAGCTCGATCTCCAGACCGTCGGTCTCCGCGGCCTTGACGGTGTCCACGACCTCCTGCACCTGCCCGCGGTCGAGGTCCTCGGCCGGGTGCTCGAAAGTGACGGAGGCGTACGCCGTGCGGCTGTCCTCGCTGACCTGGCCGGCGCCCTCGACGCCGTACGGGCTGATGACGTCGGCCACGCCCGGCAGTTCCGCGACCTCGTCGAGCGTCTGGGCCATCCGGTGCTCGACACCGGAGGCACGGACCGAACCGCTGGCGGTGTGCCAGACGATGGAGTCGCTGTCACCGCTCTCGCCCGGGAAGGCACGGTCGAGGAGCTCTCCCGCCTGCCCGGCTTCGGTGCCTGGAACGTCGTAGTCGTTGGAGTACGAGGAGCCCGCGACGGATGCCGCGACTCCGACCCCGACGAAGGCGGCGAGCCACAGCAGGATGACGAAGAAGCGGCGCTGAAGACACCAGCGGGCGAGTGCGGCCAATTCCATGCTCCCTGAGCGTTATATGGATCTTCAGGGAAATAATCCTCAAAAACCCCAATACGTACCGGGCCTACTGTTACAGCACAGAGAGATCAATAGAGGACATCGTGTGCTGAGTCACAGTGCCCAGAGGGAAACAAGGGCAGCCCACCCGCACGGGTGAGCTGCCCTTGCAACGGAAGCGGCGCCGGGCGCCACGGAACATGCGTCAGCCGCTGACGCTCTCCCGCCCGTTCTCGATGTGGCCCATGAGGCGCCTGTGGAAGGTGTCGTCCTCCGCGACGGCGACGCTCAGGTCGTACCAGCCGTGTGCGTCGGCGGCCGAGTGGACGATCGTGCGGCGGCGGCCCGGCTTCACCACGATCTCCCGGGTCCAGTCCTCCAGGTCTGCCTGGTCGACGTAACCGGTGGGGCGCACGGTGAAGGTGATGGCCCTGGTGCCGCGGTTGGCGAGGGTGAGGTGCACATCGCGATCACGCGCGTCGATGCGCGACGTGACCTCGGCCCCGGATTCGGCCCCGACCCCGGATTCCGCCCCGGATTCCGCCCCGGCACCGGCTGCGTTCCCGGCCCCGGCCCCGCCCTCGGCCGTACCCGCGAACTCACGGCGGAAGCCGTTCGGCCCGGTGACCGTGAAGCGGTACGCGGTCCCCGCCACCGGCACATCCCAGCTCGCGCCGCCCCTGACGTCCCTGTGCTGCGGAACCGGGAACTCCGCCGCGTACGGATAGAGCGCGAGATGCGCACTCGAGCGGCCCTCATTGACCAGCGACAGCCGGACGGTCCGTCCCTCCACCCGGGCGCTGGCATCCACCTGGTACGGCAGCGGACGCGCCCGCCGCGTCCCGGGCTCCTGCACCGGCATCTCCTGCCGCTCCGGCGGTACGGGCCGCCACCGGCCGGTGAACGGCGGAACCGGAGCGGGCCTGTCGAGCTCCGGCAGCTTGCGGCCGCGCCGGAAGTCGAAGGCACCGGTCAGGTCCCCGGTGACCTTGCGGCGCCAGGGGGTGATGTTCGGTTCCTCGACGCCCAGCCAGCGCTCCAGGAACCGGATCGTCGAGGAGTGGTCGAAGACCTCGGAGCATACGTAACCGCCGACCGACCACGGCGAGATCACGAGCATCGGGACCCGGATGCCGAGCCCGGTGGGAAGGCCGTTCCAGTTCTCGTCCTCGTCGTCGCGCGGCGGGACGGGCGGCGGGACGTGGTCGAAGAAACCGTCGTTCTCGTCGTAGCAGAGGAACACGGCGGTGTGCCGCCAGACATCGGGGTGCGAGGCGAGAGCGTCGAGCACCTGGTAGACGAGGGTGGCGCTGGCGATCGGCGAAGAGGAGCCGGGGTGTTCGGAGTCGACGGCCGACGGCACCAGATAGGACACCGCGGGGAGCTTCCCAGCGGCGACGTCGTCGCGGAAGCTCGCGGCCAGGCTGCCCGTCTCGCGCCGGCGCAGCCCGCGCTCGAAGAGGCTGCGCTCGGTGGGGCTCAGCGCCGCCACGCCCTCCTCCAGGAGGCCGAGCAGCCGCGCGCGCTCGGCCTCGCCGGTTCCCGCGTCGCGTACCTTCGCGTAGAAGGCCTCCATGTACCGGAAGTCCCCGGTCCTGGACAGGGCCTTGCGGGCGACCGCCTTGAAGGAGGCGTAGAACTCGAGGTTGTTGTCGGTGAAGTTCTCCCACTCCTGGTACGTCTTCCAGCTCCGCCCGGCCTTCTCCAGCCGCTCGGCGTACGTCGTCCAGGTGTAGCCGGGGTGGCTCCCCTCGTCGTACGCGTCGTTGCCGACCGCCCGCTTCCCGTCCGCCTCGTAACCGGTCCAGCCGCTGACCAGATGGTTGCGGTTGGGGCTGGTGGAGGAGTGGATCGAGGAGTGGTAGGCGTCGCAGATGGTGAACGTGTCCGCGAGCTCGTAGTGCAGCGGCAGATCGCGGCGGTCGTAGAACGCCATCGTGGCCGCGGACTTGGCGGAGACCCAGTTGTCCGACCAGCCGTTGTTCCAGGCCTTGGCGCCGCCGTCCCAGCTGTGGTCGAGGTCACCGATGTACTGGAGGTCCTTCTTCTGCGCCTCGGCCGCCTCCCGGACGGGGAAGGGCAGGACGGTGCCCGGCGGGCCGGGCTGCGGCTGCTCGAATACGGGCTTGCCGGACGGCAGTTGGACGGCGTTGCGGTCGCCGAAGCCGCGTACCCCTCGCAGGGTGCCGAAGTAGTGATCAAAAGAACGGTTCTCCTGCATCAGGATCACCACATGCCGGATCGCGCTCAGACCGCCGGCGGGGGCTTCCGCGGCGAGCGCCGACCGCAATGAGGGCGGGAGCACGGATCCCGCCGCCGCCATGCCGGCGGTGCCCGCTCCCAGGGCGATGAGCCGCCTCCGTGAGATGTCCGTTGCCAAGAGATCCTCCCGGTGTACTTGTGACGGCCGGGACGCTAGCGAGGGCAGGTTGACGCGTGAAGTCCTGCGGACGGCTTGGCGGGAAAACGTACGCGCCCGGCATCCGGGGCGGCTGCCCCGCCGCCCTGCCGCTCCGCGGAGGACAGGTGGAAGGCCCCGTGCTGCCGGAGGTCCCGGCTGCTGTGGCTCCTCGCTGCGGGCCACCCGGCGGGCGGCCCGCGACGCAAGTACCTCCGCAGCCGCTGTACGCACCCCCACACAGCGCGAAAGGCGCATCCGGGCGGAGCGCCCACTGCGCTCCACCTGACTCCACCGGCGACGCTCCCGAATCCGAAGGGTCCAGGGAAGTCGCCCGGGGCGAGAATGGACCGGACAAAGCCGCAGGGGCGCCTCTCCCGTGTGGGAGAGCCGCCCCTGCGTTGCGCAGTGCTCGTGTCAGCCCTCGGCGCCGAGCTTCTCCAGGATGAGTTCGCGTACACGCGCCGCGTCGGCCTGGCCTCGGGTGGCCTTCATGACCGCCCCGACCAGCGCGCCCGCCGCCTGCACCTTGCCGGCGCGGATCTTGTCGGCGATCGCCGCGTTGGCCGCGATGGCCTCGTCGACGGCCGTGCCGAGGGCACCCTCGTCCGAGACGACCTTCAGACCACGCTTCTCGACGACCGTGTCGGGGTCGCCCTCGCCCGCGAGTACGCCCTCGAGGACCTGACGGGCCAGCTTGTCGTTGAGCGAGCCCTCGGCGACCAGCGCCGCGACCCGCGCGACCTGCGCCGGGGTGATCGGCAGCGCGGACAGCTCGACGCCGTCCTCGTTGGAGCGGCGGGCCAGCTCGCCCATCCACCACTTACGGGCCTGGTCGGCCGGGGCGCCCGCCTCGATCGTCGCGAGGATCGACGGGATCGCACCGGCGTTCAGCACCGACTGCATCTCGTGGTCGGACAGACCCCACTGCTCCTTGAGCCGCTGCCGCTGCACCCGCGGCAGCTCGGGCAGCGTGCCTCGCAGCTTCTCCACCCAGTCGCGCGAGGGCGCCACCGGTACGAGGTCGGGCTCCGGGAAGTAGCGGTAGTCCTCCGCTTCCTCCTTCACCCGGCCGGAGGTGGTGGACCCGTCCTCCTCGTGGAAGTGGCGGGTCTCCTGGATGATCGTCCCGCCCTCGCCCAGGACGGCGGCGTGCCGCATGATCTCGAAACGGGCCGCCCGCTCCACGCTGCGCAGCGAGTTGACGTTCTTCGTCTCGGAGCGGGTGCCGAACCTCTCGCGGCCGTACGGGCGCAGCGACAGGTTCACATCGCACCGCATCTGGCCCATCTCCATCCGGGCCTCGGAAACGCCCAGCGCCTTGATCAGCTCGCGCAGTTCGGCGACGTACGCCTTGGCGACCTCGGGTGCCTTGGCGCCCGCGCCGACGATCGGCTTGGTGACGATCTCGATCAGCGGGATGCCGGCCCGGTTGTAGTCGAGCAGCGAGTGCGAGGCGCCCTGGATGCGGCCCGTCGCGCCGCCCACGTGGGTGGACTTTCCGGTGTCCTCCTCCATGTGGGCGCGCTCGATCTCGACGCGGAAGATCTCGCCCTCGACCTCGACGTCCAGATACCCGTTGAACGCGATCGGCTCGTCGTACTGCGAAGTCTGGAAGTTCTTCGGCATGTCCGGATAGAAGTAGTTCTTCCGGGCGAAGCGGCACCATTCGGCGATCTCGCAGTTCAGCGCGAGGCCGATCCGGATGGCGGACTCGACGCCGGTCGCGTTGACGACCGGGAGCGAGCCGGGCATGCCGAGGCAGGTGGGGCAGGTCTGCGAGTTCGGCTCGGCGCCCAGGGAGGTCGAGCAGCCGCAGAACATCTTGGTCGCGGTGCCGAGTTCGACATGGACCTCCAGGCCCATCACGGGCTCGTAGGCCGCCAGTGCGTCCTCGTACGACACCAGTTCAGTGACGGTCACGAAAGTTACCTCTCAGCCCAGCAGGACGTCGTCGTCGCCGAGCCGGCGCAGCTCGCGGACGAGCAGGGCGACGCCGGTGACGATGGCGGCAGCGGAGATGGCGGCGTCGACGAGCATCAGCTTGTCGTTCTCGACGCGGGCCTTCTTGACCTGCTTGAGGACGCTGACAGCGCCGAACAGCGAGGTGCCGATGGACAGGTACGTGCCGGGCTTGGACTTCTTGAAGCCCTTGGCCTTGTCGAGCTTTCCACTCACAGCGTCTCTCCGTTCGCTTCTGTGCCCGTGCGGCGCAGAGGTGCGGTCTTGCCGCCTGTCATCCGCGGCCCGGCGGCCGCGTGTGCGTCGCTCACCATGACGTTCACGTTCACAGCGACGGTGCCTCCTCTAGCAGCGGGTGCCCCCAGCGTGCCGTGAACGCGGCCTCGACCGCGGCACCCACCCGGTAGAGCCGGTCGTCGGCCAGCGCGGGGGCGATGATCTGCAGTCCGACCGGGAGGCCGTCCTCCGGCGCGAGGCCGCAGGGCAGCGACATCGCGGCGTTGCCGGCCAGGTTGGCCGGGATGGTGCACAGGTCGGCGAGGTACATCGCCATCGGGTCGTCGGCCCGCTCGCCGATCGGGAACGCGGTGGTCGGGGTGGTCGGCGAGATGAGCACGTCGACCTGCTCGAAGGCGCGCGCGAAGTCGCGGGTGATGAGTGTGCGGACCTTCTGCGCGGAGCCGTAGTACGCGTCGTAGTAGCCGGAGCTGAGCGCGTACGTGCCGAGCATGATGCGCCGCTTGACCTCGGGGCCGAAGCCCGCCGCGCGGGTCAGGGCGGTGACGTCCTCGGCGGACCGGGTGCCGTCGTCGCCGACCCGCAGGCCGTAGCGCATGGCGTCGAACCGGGCGAGGTTGGAGGAGCACTCGGAGGGTGCGATCAGGTAGTACGCGGCGAGCGCCTTGTCGAAGGAGGGACAGGAGATCTCGACGACGTCGGCGCCCAGTTCGCGCAGCAGCTCCACGGACTCGTTGAACCGCTGCATGACGCCGGCCTGGTAGCCCTCGCCGCCGAACTCCTTGACGACGCCGATCCGCATGCCCTTGACGTCGCCGTTGCGGGCGGCCTCGACGACCGGCGGGACGGGGGCGTCGATGGAGGTGGAGTCGAGCGGGTCGTGCCCGGCGATCACCTCGTGGAGCAGGGCCGCGTCCAGCACCGTACGGGCGCACGGTCCGCCCTGGTCCAGGGAGGACGAGAAGGCGACCATGCCGAAACGGGACACTCCGCCGTAGGTCGGCTTGACGCCGACCGTGCCGGTGACGGCGGCGGGCTGGCGGATCGAGCCGCCGGTGTCGGTGCCGATGGCGAGCGGCGCCTGGTACGAGGCGAGCGCCGCCGAGGAGCCGCCGCCGGAGCCGCCCGGGATACGGGTGAGTTCCCAGGGGTTGCCGGTGGGGCCGTAGGCGCTGTTCTCAGTGGACGACCCCATGGCGAACTCGTCCATGTTGGTCTTGCCGAGGATGATGACGTCCGCGCCCTTGAGCCGCTGGGTGACCGTCGCGTCGTACGGCGGGATCCAGCCCTCGAGGATCTTGGAACCGACGGTCGTCGGGATGCCCTCGGTGGTGAAGATGTCCTTCAGCGCGAGCGGGACTCCTGCGAGCGGGCCGAGCTTCTCGCCCCGGGCCCGCTTCTCGTCGACGGCGCGGGCCTGGGCCAGCGCGCCCTCGCGGTCGACGTGCAGGAAGGCGTGCACCTTCTCGTCGACGGCGTCGATTCGGGCCAGGTGTGCCTCGGTGACGGCGACTGCGGTCAGCTCGCCAGAGGCAACCTTCTCAGCGGTCTCGGCGGCCGTGAGCCTGGTGGGATCGGTCATGATCACTCCTCCCCCAGGATCTGCGGCACCTTGAAACGCTGCTGTTCCTGCGCCGGGGCGCCGGACAGCGCCTGCGCCGGGGTCAGTGACGGACGGACGTCGTCAGCCCGCATGACATTGGTCAGCGGCAGCGGGTGGGAGGTCGGCGGTACGTCCTCGTCGGCCACATCGGAAACGCGGGCGAACGCGCCGATGATCACGTCGAGCTGTTCGGCGAAGTGGTCGAGCTCTTCGTCCTTCAGCTCCAGACGTGACAGCCGGGCGAGGTGGGCGACCTCCTCGCGCGTGATGCCAGGCATGCAGCGATCCTCAAGGGTGAGTGAGTAGGTTTTGGCCCAATCCTATGGCGGCGGCTGCCCCCGGAGCGAAACGGTTACGCCTCCGGCTGTGGGAGCGCGGCGCGGGCCGCGCGCCAGGCCCCGCGAGCCGCCCGCCCCGCCACCGCCCGGCCCCTGGCACGGACGCCCACGCGAGGGGACAGAGCGGCGCCCGCAGCACCCGCCGGGCCTTCCTTTCCATTCCCCCTCCGGCTCGAAGACCTCGTATCGCAGGGGACGTCGCCGCTCGCGCCACAGGTGAAGCCCCGGGGCCCGGCCCGGGGGCGCCGGGGCCGGTGGTCGCTCCACCGGCCGGCCCGAGGGGACCGGCCGGGCGGGTCGGTGTTTCACTTCACCGGCTGGCCCGAGGGACGGTCGGCCTTCTGGACGGCGGAGCGTTCTGGTTCGGGCTCCGACTCGGGCTCGCGCTCGGTCTCGCCGGCGGCACAGATGGCGCGCTGCCAGCCGTGCTTGCCGCGCAGCCGCAGCCAGGCTGTGGTCTCGTCCGGCGGCATCGCGGCCGCGACCAGCCAGCCCTGCACCGCGTCGCAGCCGAGGTCACGCAGCCGCTCCCAGGTCTCGTCGTCCTCGACGCCCTCGGCTACGACCAGCAAGCCGAGCGAGTGCGCGAGGTCCACGGTGCAGCGGACGATCTCCGCGTCCTCGTTGTCGATCGCGAGCCGGGCCACGAAGGACCGGTCGATCTTGAGCTCGCTGACCGGCAGCCGCCGCAGATGGACGAGCGAGGAGTAGCCGGTGCCGAAGTCGTCCAGGGACATCTTCACCCCGTGACCGGTGAGCCCGGCCAGGGTGTCGGCGGCCCGCTGCGGGTCCTCCAGCAGCACATGCTCCGTTATCTCCAGCTGGAGCGCGCCGGGCGGCACGCCGTGCCGGGCGAGCCGGGCCGCGACGGCACCGGCGAAGCCGGGGGAGTGCACATCGCGCGGCGAGACGTTCACGGCGACCGGCACCTCGAGACCGGAGGCGCGCCACTTGGCGACCTGGCTCAGAGCCGTCTCCAGGACGTACTCGGTGAGGTGGGGCATCAGTCCGGAGGACTCGGCGATGGCGATGAACTCATCGGGGCTGACCCGGCCGCGCTCGGGGTGCACCCAGCGCACCAGCGCCTCGAGTCCGACGACCTGGCCGTCGAAGCCCACCTTGGGCTGGTAGTGCAGTTCGACGTCGCCCGCGTCGAGGGCCCGGCGAAGGTCCCCCAACAGGCCGAGCCGGTCCGGGGTGTTGCCGTCCCGCTTCGCCTCGTACACCTCGACGCCGCTGCGGTCCCGCTTGGCCTGGTACATCGCCACGTCCGCGCGGCGCAGCAGCCCTTCGGCGTCCAGCGCGTGGTCGGGGAAGACGGCGACCCCGGCGCTGGCCTCCAGGACGAGGGTGAGCCCGTCGAGGTCGAGCGGGGAGCCAAGGGTGGCGACGAGCTGACGGGCGGCGCGCTGTGCGCTGGTCGTGGAGTCGGCGGTGGGCAGGAGCACGGCGAACTCGTCGCCGCCGAGGCGGGCGGCCTCCGCTCCGCGGGGCAGCGCGAGCCGCAGCCGCTCGGCGATCTGCAGCAGCAGCCGGTCGCCGGCCAGATGTCCGAGGGTGTCATTCACCGACCGGAACCGGTCGAGGTCGATGAGAACCAGCGCCGACCGCGCGCCGATCCGCTCGGCATGGTCCAGCGCGGCCCAGGTGCGCTCCAGCAGCCACTGACGGTTCGGCAGACCCGTGAGCGGGTCGCGGAGCTGCTCCTCGGCACGGGCCCGGGCGATCCAGAGGGTGGAGTCGAGGGCGATCAGCGGTACGGCGAAAAGTGGCAGCAGCAGCGGCATGCTCATCGCCACCACGCAGACGAGGGGGGCGATGCCGAGAAGCGCAACTCCTACGAGAGCCTGCCGGGCCAGGGCCGTTCGGGCGACGGTCGGCAGCCCGCCGCTGCGTGGCGACATCGTGTACCAGAGCAGGGAGCGGGTGACGGCGAGGTAGCCGAAGGCCGTGAGCCCGACCACGGGCACGACCATGAGATCCCAGGTCCGGGGCTCCCAGGGCTGCTCGACGGAGGGCACCGTGCCGAAGGCGGCGAGGATCAGGCCGGCCGAGCCGATCCCGAGGATGTCCACGGCTCCGTGCAGCACCCCCTTCCGCCAGCGGTGCCGACGGGCGGCGCCCACCAGGACCACGACGGCCAGGCTCACCAGTAGGGCCGGCACCCAGCCGTAGAGCAGCAGGGTGGCGAGGGTGAGGGCCGCCCCTGAGCCTGTGCCGCCGCACCAGCGGCCGCGGCCGAGGGCGACCAGATGACCGACGATCACTCCGGTGAGGACGGCCAGCCCCCAGCCGGCAGTGGAGTCGGGGAAGACCGCGTGGCCCTGGCCGAGCGTGCGGACGATCCCGCTGACCAGGACCGTGACGGCCAGAACGATCGTGACGGCCGGCAGTCCGGGTGCGGCGAACCGGCGAAGCCGTGACGCCGGATCGGCGCTGTCGCTGTCGGTCGGTTTCATTCCCGTCCCTCTCACAGCCGGCGGTGCCCACGCCACGCAGTGACATCCCTTCCGATGCCACTGCGTCTGATCTCCCACCACGCAGCTGTGCACGGCAGGCGCACACCCCAACAGTAGGCTGCAGAAGGCCGTTACGGGCAGCGATCGGCAGCGGTTGCCCGAATGCGACCCAGGCTCCCGTAACCATCTGGTA
Source organism: Streptomyces sp. NPDC004647 (assembly GCF_040609575.1). NCBI lineage: Bacteria > Bacillati > Actinomycetota > Actinomycetes > Kitasatosporales > Streptomycetaceae > Streptomyces > Streptomyces sp. NPDC004647. The sequence continues at coordinate 26,578 of NZ_JBEXKU010000005.1, forward strand.
TGCGCCGAACAGGTGAGGTCTGACGGCTATTCGGGTGGGGCCTCGGCGACTCCTCGCGCCGCGTCGGGACCTCGCTCGAGCAGCACGGCAAAGCCGTCCTCGTCGAGCACCGGCACCTTCAACTGGACTGCCTTGTCGTACTTCGATCCAGGGTTGTCACCTACAACAACGAAGCCGGTCTTCTTGGAAACGGAACCGGTCACCTTCGCTCCGCGGCTCTGCAACGCCTCTTTCGCGCCATCTCTGGTGAACGACTCCAGCGTTCCGGTGACGACCACGGTGATCCCGTCGAGCGGCCGGGCTCCGCGCTCCTGGCCGCCCTCCTCCTCCAGCCGTACGCCGGCGGCCCGCCACTTCTCGATGATCTCGCGGTGCCAGTCCTCGGCGAACCAGTGCTTCACCGAGGCGGCGATGGTGGGGCCGACGCCTTCCACGGCTGCCAGCTCCTCCTCGTCCGCCTGTGCGATCCGGTCCAGGGAACCGAACTCCCGGGCGAGTGCCTCCGCTGCCACGGGCCCCACATGGCGGATGGACAGGCCGGTGATGATCCGCGCGAGCGGGCGCTGCTTGGCGGCCTCGATGTGCTCCAGCATGGCGAGGGTGTTCTTCCTCGGCTCGCCCTGCTGGTTGGCGAAGAGGGTGACAACCTTTTTCTCGCCCGTCTTCGGGTCCCGCTTGGGCAGGCCGGTGTCCTGGTCGAGGACGTAGGACGTGATGGGCAGCAGCCGTTCCACCGTCAGGCCGAACAGATCGCCCTCGTCCGTCAGCGGAGGCTCGGACGGCTCCAGGGGCTGGGTCAGCGCGGAGGCGACCACATAGCCGAAATTCTCGATGTCGAGGCACTTGCGGCCCGCGAGATAGAAGACCCGCTCCCGCAACTGCGCCGGACAGGAACGGGCGTTGGGGCAGCGCAGATCCACGTCGCCCTCCTTCATGGGACGCAGCGCGCTGCCGCAGTCCGGGCAGTCGGCCGGCATCACGAACTCCCGCTCGCTGCCGTCCCGCAGGTCCACCACCGGTCCGAGGATCTCCGGAATCACGTCGCCCGCCTTGCGCAGTACGACAGTGTCCCCGATCAGCACGCCCTTGGCCTTGACCACGTCCTGGTTGTGCAGCGTCGCGAACTCGACCTCGGAGCCCGCCACCGTGACCGGCTCCACCACCGCGTACGGCGTCACCCGGCCCGTCCGGCCCACGCCGACCCGGATCTCCACCAGCTTGGTGTTGACCTCCTCCGGCGCGTACTTCCACGCGATCGCCCAGCGCGGCGCCCGCGAAGTGGAGCCGAGCCGCCCCTGGAGCGGGATCTCGTCCAGTTTGACGACCACTCCGTCGATCTCGTGCTCCACGGAGTGCCGGGCCTCGCCGGAGAAGGAGTCGATGAACTCCCTGACCTCCTCGAGGGAGTTGACCACTTTGTTGTGCTGTGAGGTCGGCAGGCCCCACTCGCGCAGCAGCCCGTAGGCCTCCGACAGCCGGCTGATGTCGAAGCCCGCGCGGGCCCCGATGCCGTGCACCACCATGTGCAGCGGGCGGGTCGCTGTGACCTTGGGGTCCTTCTGGCGCAGGGAACCCGCCGCGGCGTTGCGCGGGTTGGCGAACGGCGGCTTCCCGGCCTCCACCAGACGGGCGTTCAGCTCCAGGAACCGCTCCATCGGGAAGAAGACCTCGCCGCGGATCTCCACCAGCTCGGGGATGCGGTCCCCCTGGAGCCGCTCCGGGATGTCGGCGATCGTACGGACGTTGGGCGTGATGTCCTCGCCCGTACGGCCGTCGCCGCGGGTGGCGGCGCGGGTGAGCCGTCCGTGCTCGTAGGTGAGGTTGACGGCGAGCCCGTCGATCTTCAACTCGCACAGGAAGTGATAGTCGGTGCCGCCGAGTTCGCGGGCGATCCGGTCCGCCCAGCCCTCCAGCTCCGCGTCGTCGAAGGCGTTGTCGAGGCTGAGCATCCGCTCGCGGTGCTGGACTGCGGTGAACTCGGTCTCGTACGCCCCCGCGACCTTCTGGGTGGGCGAGTCCGGAGTGCGCAGCTCCGGGTACTCGTTCTCCAGCGCCTCCAGCGACCTCAGCAGCTGGTCGAACTCCGCGTCGCTGACGACGGGGGCGTCCTTCACGTAGTACCGGAAACGGTGCTCCTCGACCTGCTCAGCCAGCTGCTGGTGCTGGTCCCGCATCTCCGCGGGCACTGCTGCCTGCTGTTCGCCAGCCACCGTTGCATCCTCCCGTTGTCCGCGAGTGCCGTCACTCAGGGTTGTCTGCGAGCGATCTCGCCGCCCGGGCGCAGTGGGCGAGCGCCGCGCGGGCGTACGCGGGCGAAGCGCCCGCCAGCCCGCACGCCGGAGTGATCACCAGGGACTCGCTCAGTGTCCCCGGCGCCAGCCCCAGCCTGCGCCACAGCGTCCTGACACCCATGACGCTACCGGCAGGGTCCGACAATGCGGCGTCCGTGCCGGGCACCACTCCGGCGAAGAGCGCCGTGCCCTCCTCCACCGCCTCCCCGATCTGCTCCCCGTCACGTTCCGTGAGGAGAGCGAAATCGAACGAGATGCCCGCCACCCCGGTGCGGCGCAGCAGTGCGAAGGGCACCTCGGGCGCGCACGAGTGGACGACTACCGGGCTGTCCCCGGCCGCGCCGAGGACGGTCCGCAGCGCGCCCTCGGCCACGGCGCGGTCCACGGCCCGGTGCGTCCGGTAGCCGCTGGCCGACTTGACCTGCCCGCGCAGTACGGCGGTGAGCGACGGCTCGTCGAGCTGGAGCGCCACTCGGGCGCCCGGCACCCGCCGGCGTACGTCCGCGAGGTGGCCCCGCAGTCCCTCGGCGAGCGATTCCGCCAGGTCACGGCAGGCACCGGGGTCGGACAGAACGGCCTCGCCGTTCCTCAGCTCCAGCGCGGCCGCGAGGGTCCACGGACCGACCGCCTGCACCTTGAGCAGACCCTCATGGCCCTGGGCGAACTCCTCGACCGCGTCGAGGTCCTCCCGCATCCACGACCAGGCGCGCCGGGTGTCCCGGCCCGGCCGGTCGCCGAACCGCCAGCCGCTCGGCTCCACGCGCGCGTACATCTCGACCAGCAGCCCGGCAGTGCGGCCGATCATGTCGGCGCCGGGCCCGCGGGCGGGCAGCTCCGGCAGATGGGGGAAGGCTTCCAGGGACCCGATGACGCTCTTGGCGGTCTCGCGGGCATCCGTGCCCGGCATCGACCCGACTCCGGTGGCGACGCCCGCGGGCAGCGCGAACTTCAGTTCCGTACTCACGCCGGAAGCGTACGGGAACCCCTCTCCCGGACGTCCTGGCCGGTCACAGGCCCGGGCGCACCGATACGTCGGTGACCTCGGCGTCCCGCGGCAGATCCAGTGCGGCCAGAATCGTGCCGGCCACCGACGCGGGGTCGATCCAGCGGGACTCGTCGTACTCCTTGCCCTCCTGCTGGTGGACCTTCACCTGCATCGGGGTGGCGGTGCGGCCGGGGTAGACGGATGTGACGCGTACCCCGTTGTCGTGCTCCTCCAGGCGCAGCGCGTCGGCCAGCGCCTTGAGGCCGTGCTTGCTCGCGGCGTACGCGCCCCACTGGGCGTTGGCGCGCAGGCCGGCACCGGAGTTCACAAAGATCACATGGCCGTGCGACAGGCGCAGCTGGGGCAGCAGCAGCCGGGTCAGTTCGGCGGGCGAGACGAGGTTGGCGGCGAGCTGGGTGTTCCACGCCCTGGGGGTCAGCTCGCCGATTGCGCCGAGGTCCACGACGCCCGCGATGTGCAGCAGGGAGTCGAGCCGGTCCGGCAGCGTCTGGTGGCCGAGCGCCCAGGAGAGCTTCTCGGGGTCGGCGAGGTCTCCGACGACCGTACGGGCCCCGGGGAACCGCGCCCGGAGCTCCGAGGCGCGCCCCGCGTCGCGCGCCAGCAGCCACAGCTCGTCGCCCCGCTCGGCCAGCCGCCCGACGACGGCCGCGCCGATGCCCGAACCCGCCCCGGTGATCAGATGTGCAGTCATCCCCCCAGCTTGCATCACTGCACGCCGGTGTCCTCCTCCAGGTAGGCCATCGCTCCCGTGCCGTCCTCGGCGAAGAGGACCAGCTCGGTGAGCGGAACGGGCAGGAAGCCCTCCTCGTCCATCCGCTCGAACTGCTGCTTGAGGCCGTCGTAGAACCCTTCGGCGTTGAGCAGCACCACCGGCTTGGTGTGCATCCGGTGCTTCTTCAACTCCAGGATCTCGGTGGCCTCGTCGAGCGTTCCGGTGCCGCCCACCATGATCACAACGGCGTCGGACCGAGCGAGCATCTCCGCCTTGCGTTCGGCCAGACCCCTCATGATCAGCATCTCGTCTGCGTCCGCGCGGGCCCTGTCCCGCAGGAACTCCACGGAGACGCCGACCAGTCGGCCGCCGCTCTTCCGTACTCCGTCGGCCATCACCTTCATGAGGCCGACATTCGAGCCGCCCCAGACGAGGGTGTGGCCGCCCTTCCCGATCAACTCGGCGAATTCGCGGGCCGGCCGGGTGTAGCGCTCGTCGAGCTCGGCGGCGGAGCAGAAGACGCAGATGTTCATGCACGTCACTGTAGGCCGAGGGGTGCGTCGGGGCCGCAGGCTGCCCCGGCACCCGTCACGTACGGGACCGCAACGGCAGTTGGGACCGTCAGCTCCGGGCGGAGGCCGCCGGCCGGCGCTCCGTGGTCGCGATCGTGGCCGAGCCGACGACCCGCGTGCCGTCGTAGAGGACGACCGCCTGGCCCGGGGCCACGCCGCGTACGGGCTCGGTGAAGGTGACGCGCAGCTCCGAGCCGTCGATCAGCTCGGCGCTCACCTCGGTCTCGCCGCCGTGGGCGCGCAGCTGCGCGGTGTACGTGCCGGGGCCCGCGGGGGCGGTGCCGCACCAGCGGGGCTTGATCGCGGTCAGGGCGTCCACGTCCAGCGCCTCGGAGGGGCCGACCGTGACCGTGTTGTCCACCGGGGAGATGTCGAGGACGTAGCGCGGCTTCCCGTCGGCGGCCGGGACGCCGAGGCGCAGGCCCTTGCGCTGGCCGATGGTGTAGCCGTACGCGCCGGTGTGGCTGCCGAGCCGGGTGCCGTCCTCGTCGACGATGTCGCCCTCGGCGGTGCCCAGGCGCTTCTCGAGGAAGCCCTGGGTGTCGCCGTCGGCGATGAAGCAGATGTCGTGGCTGTCCGGCTTCTTCGCGACGGCGAGGCCACGGGCCTCCGCCTCGGCGCGGATCTCGTCCTTGGTGGTGAGGGTGTCGCCGAGCGGGAACATCGCGTGGGCGAGCTGGCGCTCGTCGAGCACGCCGAGGACATAGCTCTGGTCCTTGGCCATGTCGCTGGCGCGGTGCAGCTCGCGGCTGCCGTCCTCGCCCACCACGACGGTCGCGTAGTGGCCGGTGCAGACGGCGTCGAAGCCGAGGGCGATGGCCTTGTCCAGCAGCGCCGCGAACTTGATCTTCTCGTTGCAGCGCAGGCAGGGGTTGGGGGTACGGCCCGACGCGTACTCGTTGACGAAGTCCTCGACGACGTCCTCGCGGAAACGCTCGGCGAGATCCCAGACGTAGAACGGGATGCCGATGACGTCGGCGGCGCGGCGGGCGTCGTGGGAGTCCTCGATGGTGCAGCAGCCGCGGGCGCCGGTCCGGAAGGACTGCGGATTGGCGGAGAGCGCGAGGTGGACGCCGGTGACGTCGTGGCCCGCCGCGGCAGCGCGGGCCGCGGCGACGGCGGAGTCGACGCCGCCGGACATCGCGGCGAGTACGCGGAGGCGACGTCCGTCGCGGGGAGGGGGTCCCCCGTGCCGGGGGCCGGGGGAGGGAGCACCGGGAAATTCGTTCATAGCTCTACCAGGGTAAGGGGAACCGGCCGGGGGGCCGCAGGCGTTATCGGACCGGTGAACGACAAGCCCCGGGGGGCGCGGATGGAACAGCAGTCCCGTCAGCACATCAGCCGGCGTGCCCTGCTGGTCGGAGGCGGCGCCGCGGCCCTGGGTGCGGCGGGGTATCTCGCGTCGGACGAGCTCTCCCGGTGGTGGTGGCGGATACCCGGCAACGACAAGCCGCGCAAGGAAGGTGAGCTCGATCACCCGGGCGCGGAGTGGATACCGGCGTCCGAGGCCAATTGGCGGCGCGCGGACCGGCCGGCCGACTACGTCATCGACCGCGTCGTGATCCATGTGCCGCAGGCGACCTATCCGATCACCCTCAAGGTCTTCCAGGACCCCGGTCACGGCGCTGCGGCGCACTACGTGGTGCGGTCCGGGGACGGCCATGTCGCGCAGATGATCCGGGAGCTGGACGTCGCGTTCCACGCGGGCAACCGCGAGTTCAACGAGCGGAGCATCGGCATCGAGCACGAGGGCTGGGTCGACCGCGCCGAGTACCTCACGGACACGATGTACCGCGCCTCGGCGGAGCTCACGTCCGGGATATGCGACCGGTACGGGATACCCAAGGACCGGGAGCACATCGTCGGCCACATCGAGGTGCCGGGCACCGACCACACCTGCCCGGGTCCGCACTGGGACTGGGACCGCTATCTGAAACTCGTCCGGCAGGCGGGGCGCAAGCGCCCGGGCGCGAGCAGCGGTGCGTGAGCAGCGGGAGAGTGATCAGCCGGGCGTCGGCACCCCGTCGGCTCAGCTGAGCCCGGCAGTCCTCGCCCGCTCCACGGCCGGGCCGATGGCGCCCGCGACCGCGTCGACGTCCGCCGTCGTCGACGTGTGCCCGAGCGAGAAACGCAGGGTGCCGCGGGCGAGTTCGGGGTCCGTGCCGGTGGCGAGCAGCACATGGCTGGGCTGGGCGACACCCGCCGTGCAGGCGGAGCCGGTCGAACACTCGATGCCCTGGGCATCCAGGAGGAGCAGCAGCGAGTCGCCCTCGCAGCCGGGGAAGGAGAAGTGGGCGTTGGCGGGCAGCCGGCCCTCCGGGTCCGGGTCACCGCCGAGGATCGCGTCGGGGACGGCCTTACGGACCGCCGCGATCAGCTCGTCACGCAGTGCGCCGATCTCCCGGGCGAAGTCGTCGCGGTGATCCGCCGCGTGCTGGGCGGCCGCGGCGAAGCCCGCGACTGCGGGCACGTCGAGCGTGCCGGACCGCACCTGGCGCTCCTGACCGCCGCCGTGCAGCAGCGGCACCGGCGCGTACTCACGGCCGAGCAGCAGCGCCCCGATGCCGTACGGGCCGCCGATCTTGTGGCCGGAAACGGTCAGGGCGGCGAGGCCGGACGTGCCGAAGTCGACCGGGATCTGGCCGAAGGCCTGCACCGCGTCCGCGTGCAGCGGGATGTCGAACTCGCCTGCCACGGCTGCCAGTTCACGGACCGGCATGATCGTACCGATCTCGTTGTTCGCCCACATCACGGTCGCGAGGGCGACATCGGAAGGATCCCGGGTGATGGCCTCGCGCAGCGCGTCCGGGTGGACCCGGCCCCAGGCGTCGACCGGCAGGTACTCCACCCGCGCGCCCTCGTGCTCGGCGAGCCAGTCGACGGCGTCCAGCACGGCATGGTGCTCGACCGGGCTGGCCAGCACCCGCGTGCGCCGCGGGTCGGCCGCCCGGCGGGCCCAGTAGAGGCCCTTGACCGCAAGGTTGTCGGACTCCGTGCCGCCCGCGGTGAAGACCACCTCGCTGGGGCGCGCGCCGAGCGCGGCGGCGAGGCATTCGCGGGACTCCTCGACCGTACGGCGGGCGCGCCGCCCAGCGGCGTGCAGCGAGGAGGCGTTGCCCGTGACGGTGAGCTGGGCGGTCATCGCCTGCACCGCCTCCGGGAGCATCGGAGTGGTGGCGGCGTGATCGAAGTAGGCCATGGTGTCCACGATTCTACGAGCAGGTGCGCGGGCCCTGCGGGGCGCATCCAGGGCGCGCTGGGGCGGGTTGCCCCGGCCGCGTCCCCGGACCGGGCCCGGTCCGCAAGGCCGCCCGGGACGGGCGCCCCCCGCCGACGCCGACTGCCTACCGGCGGCCCGGGGCTGTCCGGGCTGGTCTTTCCTCGCCGACCGCCCACCCGCGGCGCCGGCTGCCTGCCCGCGGCGCCGGCTGCCCGCCCCGCGGCGCCCTGTACCGGCCTGCGGCGACATGCGGAAGCGCAAAAGGGCGTGTGAGGATCGACGCGTCCGCTCCCCCGGCCGCCCCGCCGCGCAGATCGCCGGCGGGGAACCCGTATCGCTGGGTCCGTCAGCCCAGCAGGGCCCGCGCCAGCTGGCGGGACTGTGCCACCAGACGGTCCTCGCTGTCCCAGATCTCCGCGTCCTCCTCCAGATAGCCGCCCGCCAGGTTGCGGGTGGTGATCGCGACGCGCAGCGGTCCCGGCGCCGGGCGGCATCGGATGTGGGCGGTCAGTTCGACGGTGGGCACCCAGCCGGTGAGTCCCAGATCGAAGGCCGTGGGCGGCAGTCCGTCGACGGCCAGCAGCAGGGAGAGCGGGTCGGCGTCGCGTCCGTCGGCGAGGCCGAACCAGGCACGCATCTCGCCGCGTCCGGACGGCGCTCCGACCGCCCAGCCCGCGGTGGCGGGGTCGAGCCGGAGGTCGAGCCGCTGGGTGATCGCGGTGCTGCCGGGTATGGGAGTGGCGCCCTCGGGGGCGTCCTTGGTGCTGAGGCAGTCTTCGTACGGCGGCATCGAGGGCGGCTCGGCCGAGGTGCGGATGTCCTCGGGGAGCGACGAGAGGTCGCCGTACGAGGCGAGGACGCGGATGCGCTCGACCTCGGTGCCGTCATCGGCGATCTGGAACAGCGAGGCCTGGCCGGTGGACATGGTGCGGCCGGTGCGTACGGTCCCGGTGCGGATCTCGGCCGGTCCGGGCCGGGAGGGCGTCAGGTAGTGCGCGGTGATGGTGAACGGGTCGGGGTGCGGCAGCGCCTCGCCCAGCGCGCGGCCGAGCATGGCCAGCAGATAGCCGCCGTTGACAGCGCGGATGATCGTCCAGCCCTCGGACAGCTCTGCGCCGTAGACGCCGGGTGCGCGGAGGGTGACGGCCGTGTCGCGGTCGAACTCGCTGTTCCCGATGGTTCCCGGGGCAGCGCTTGCCGCCACGGCCGGCTCCGGCTCCCGGATCGCCGCCGGTGTCTCTTCTGCCTGTGTTGCCTGTGCCATGAGGTGCACGGTACACCGAGAAGTTACCGACGGGTAGGGCCGATTTCCGTGACCTCCCGCGACGGCTTGCCGTGGTATTCCGCGAGCAGCGGCGGCGCCAACGGTCCTTTGATCCGGTCGTCGCACTCGCCCGCGAGACCCGCTACCGGAAGACCGGCGGCCCCGGGAGCCCGGCGGCCCTCAGACCTCCTCGGCCGAGGAGGAGCGCCGGTGCCAGGCCCTGGGGGCGCGCCAGCCGTAGCGCATGGCGAGGGATCGGATGACGAACGCGGTCGCCGCGGCGAGGGCGCTGGTGGCCCCGTTCAGTTCGTCGAAACGGATGAGCAGGGCGACCATCGTCGCGCCCACGATCGCCGGCACGGCGTAGAGGTCGCGGTCCCAGCGCAGCAGCGAGGGAACCTCGTTGGCGAGGACGTCCCGCAGCACGCCGCCTCCCGCTGCGGTGACCACACCGAGGACGGCGGAGGAGGTGAGCCCGAGCCCGTACTCGTACGCCTTGGTGGTGCCCGCGACGCAGAACAGGCCGAGGCCCGCAGCGTCGAAGACGAGCACCGCGCCGTTGATCCGCTCGACCTGCGGATGCAGGAAGAAGATGAGACCGGCCGCTACCAGGGGCATCAGGAAGTACCCCAGGTCCGTGAAGGCGGCGGGGGGTACGGCGCCGATGATCAGGTCGCGGACCACCCCTCCGCCCAGCGCGGTCGCCTCGGCGAGCACCGCGATGCCGAACACATCGAAGTTCTTGCGCACGGCGAGCAGCGCACCGGAGATCGCGAAGACGAAGATCCCGGCGAGGTCGAGCGAGTGCTGGACGGAGGGTGTGTACAGGTCGGTGAGCACCCGGCAATTCTGCCGGGCGCGGGGGTCAGTCCTTGCCCAGGTCCGCCGCGTCGGCAGCACCCGGCAGCGGGGTGTCGGCCGGCGCCTGGTCCGGCGCGTTCTCCGGGTGGTGGCAGGCCACCTGGTGCCCGGTCTTCAGCGCCACCAGCGGCGGCTCCTGGCCCTTGCACACCTCGGTCGCCTTCCAGCAGCGCGTGTGGAAGCGGCAGCCGGACGGCGGCGCTATCGGCGAGGGGACATCACCCTTGAGCAGGATGCGGCTGCGCTCGGTGCGGCGCTTGGGGTCGGGCACCGGCACCGCGGACATCAGCGCGTTGGTGTACGGATGCATCGGCGCCTCGTACAGCGACGCCCGGTCCGCCAACTCGACGATCTTGCCCAGGTACATCACCGCGATCCGGTCCGACACGTGCCGGATGACCGACAGGTCGTGCGCGATGATCACATAGGTGAGCCCCAGCTCCTTCTGGAGGTCGTCCAGCAGGTTGACCACCTGCGCCTGGATCGACACGTCCAGCGCCGAGACCGGTTCGTCGGCGACGACCAGCTTCGGCTTGAGGGCCAGCGCCCTGGCGATGCCGATGCGCTGCCGCTGGCCGCCGGAGAACTCGTGCGGATAGCGGTTGTAGTGCTCGGGGCTGAGGCCGACGAGCTCCAGGAGGCCCTGGACCTCCTTCTTCAGCCCGCCCTCGGGCTGCACGCCCTGGAGCTTGAACGGCGCCCCGACGATCGTGCCGACCGTGTGCCGCGGGTTCAGCGACGAGTACGGATCCTGGAAGATCATCTGGATGTCGCGCCGCATCGGGCGCATCTTGCCTACGCCGAGGTGGGTGATGTCCCGGCCCTCGAACTCGACCTTTCCACCGGTGGGTTCGAGCAGCCGGGTGATCAGCCGGCCCATCGTGGACTTGCCGCAGCCCGACTCGCCCACCACGCCCAGGGTCTCCCCCGGCCGTACGTCGAAGCTGATGCCGTCGACCGCCTGCACGGCGCCGACCTGGCGGCGCAGCACGCCCTTGGTGATCGGGAAGTGCTTGACCAGCCCTTCCACCCTGAGCAGCGGCTCGCGGTCGGCGCCGCCGGGCTGCTGCGGATTCGTCACGTTCTCCTCAGGCACAGCCTGGTCCTTGGCGGTCACAGCTTCGGCGCAATCTCTTCGGTCCAGATCCGCGTCCGTTCCTCCTGCGTCATGTGGCAGGCGGAGAAGTGTCCGCCGCCGGTCTCACGCAGCACAGGCACCTCGGTGCGGGTGACGTTGTCCTTGGGCACATCGGCGTACGGGCAGCGCGGGTGGAAGGCGCAGCCGCTGGGGACGTTGATCAGGCTGGGCGGGGTGCCCTTGACCGGGATGAGCCGGTCGGTCTGCTCGCGGTCGATGCGCGGCATCGAGCCCAGCAGGCCCCAGGTGTAGGGGTGCTGGGGTTCGGTGAAGACCCGCTCGGCGGTACCGCGCTCCACGCACCGGCCGCCGTACATCACCATGATGTCGTCGGCGAGTTCGGCGACGACGCCCAGGTCGTGGGTGATGATGATGACCGCGGAGCCGAACTCCTTCTGGAGGTCCCGGATGAGGTCCAGGATCTGCGCCTGGACGGTGACGTCCAGGGCGGTCGTGGGCTCGTCCGCGATCAGCAGTTCAGGGTTGTTCACCAGCGACATGGCGATCATCGCGCGCTGCCGCATACCGCCCGAGAACTGGTGCGGGTAGTCGTTGACCCGCTGCGACGGCTCGGGGATGCCGACCCGGTCGAGCATCTCCACGGCCTGCCGCTTGGCGGCCTTCTTGTCGACGTCGTGGTGCACCCGGTACGCCTCGGTGATCTGCGCACCGATCGTGTAGTACGGGTGCAGGGCGGTCAGCGGGTCCTGGAAGATCATGGCCATCTTCCGGCCGCGGAGCCGCCGTACGTGGTCGGGGTCGGCGGCGACGAGTTCCTCGCCGTCCAGCCACACCTCGCCGGAGATCTTCGCCCGGGCCGAGCGGTGCAGGCCCATGACGCCGAGCGAGGTCACGGACTTGCCGGAGCCCGACTCGCCCACGATCCCGAGGGTCTTCCCGCGGTGCACGTCGAAGCTGACGCCGTCGACGGACTTCACCAGACCGTCGTCGGTGTCGAAGTGGATGCGCAGGTCGCGTACCGAGAGGAAGGCCTCGTCAGGGCCGGCGGGCCGGCCGGCCACCGGCTCGCCCACGGCCGCCGCCGGGGCCGGGACGCCCGTAGCGGCGGCCTCCCGGGGTCCTGGCTGCGTCTTCTTGTCGAGCTCGCTCACGAGTACCTCACCCTGGGGTCGATGGCGGCGTACACCAGGTCCACCAGCAGATTGCAGAAGACGATGAAGAAGGCGGCGACCAGGGTCACTCCCATGACGATCGGCAGGTCGGCGTCCTTGACCGCCTGCACGGCGTAGGCGCCCATGCCCTGGAAGGAGAAGACCTGTTCGGTGATGACCGCGCCGCCGAGCAGCAGGCCGAAGTCCATACCGAAGATGGTGACGATCGGGGTGAGCGCCGCCCGCAGGCCGTGCTTGGTGACGACCTTGGATTCCTTGAGGCCCTTGGCCCGCGCGGTGCGGATGTAGTCCTCACCCATCGTCTCCAGCATGCCCGCCCGGGTGAGCCGGGCGTACAGGGCGGAGTAGAGGAAGGCGAGCGAGCACCAGGGGATGAGCAGGTTCCAGGCCCACTCGCCCGGATTCTCCGAGAACGGCACGAAGTTGATGCCGTCTTCCCAGACAGGTATCTGAACGGTGAACACCGCCAGCCCGAGCATGCCCGTGAAGAAGATCGGGAGGGAGACGCCGGCGAGCGCGACGGTCATCGCGAGCCGGTCGAAGAACGTGCCCTTCTTCAGCGCCGAGAGGACGCCGATGGCCACACCGGAGATCACCCAGATCACCGCGGCACCGATGGCCAGCGAGAAGGTGACCGGAATACGCTGGGTGAGCTCGGGCCACACCTCGATGTGGTCCTTGAAGGAGTAGCCGAAGCACGGTGCGTGACACACCGAGGCTTCCGGGCCGAAGTGGTACGTGGCGCCGGAGACGATCGCCTTGATGAAGTCCCAGTACTGGAGAATGATCGGCTGATCGAGGCCGAGGTTCCGCTTGACCGCGGCAATGGACTCCGGATTGGCGTCCTTGCCGACGTACTGGGTGGCGAGTTGGTCGACGGTCTGACCGCCCAGTCGCGGGACGAGGAAGAAGATCGCGAAGGTGACTGCGCTGACCACCAGCAGCAGCAGCACCGCGGCGAACACGCGTCGGATGATGTACGCAGCCACAGCCGAGCGGCGCCGGGTCCGCCGGGCCTGGGGTCACCAGGCCCGGCGGACTCCGGAGCCTTCACCTGCCTTTCGGGCTATGCGGGGGTCCGGGGGTCTCCCCCCGGGGGATACGGGTCGGCGGACGCGGCTACTTCTTGGAGGAGCCGATCAGCAGGTAGTCGTACATGCCGAGGTACGCCTGGGTGACCGTGACGTTGGTCGCCGACGCCGGCCGGTACAGCAGGTTCTTGCGGTAGATCAGCGGCACGGCCGAGGCGTTCTCCATGACCAGCTTGTCGACCTCGCCCCACGCCTTGGTGCGGGCGGCGTCGTCGGTGTTGGCGATTCCGTCGGACAGCGCCTTGTTGATCTTCGGGTCGTCCAGCTCCATCAGGTTGTTGCCACCCGACGGCTTGATGGCCGAGCCGTTGACGATCTGGTCCAGGAAGCCGAAGCCGGTCGGCCAGTCGGCGCCCCACGCCATCATCATCAGACCGATCTTGTGCTCGTGCACATAGCTCGGCACACCGGCGAAGTTGGCGAAGTACTTGCCCGAGGGGAACTGCTGGATCTTGGCCTTGACGCCGATCTTCCCGAGCGACGCCTGGATGGCGGTGGCCATCTGGACCTCGTCCGGACGGTCGGAGCGCGCGGTCAGCGTGGTGTTGAAGCCGTTCGGCTTACCGCACTTCTTCAGGTGCTCCTTGGCCTTGGCCACGTCACCCTTGTTGCCCTCGGTCTGGTACAGGTCGAACTTGCTGTAGCCGTTGACCGACGGGGGCAGCAGCGTGGAGGCGACATCGCCCTTCGCGTCACCGCCGAGCGCCTGCTGCACCGACGCCTTGTCGATGCCGTACTGCACGGCCTTGCGGCAGTCGGCGTTGTCGAACGGCTTCACCTTGGTCGACATCGCGAGGTAGGAGGTGGCACCGGCGTAGGGGTTGTCGGTGTTCTTCTTCTCGCTGGGCTTCGACAGGATCTTCGGCTGGGTCTTCGTCTGCAGACCGGTGCCGGCGGCGTCGACCGTGATGTCGTCACTCAGCAGGTGCTGGTCGACCGTGGTCGGGTTCACCTTGAACTTGAAGGTGATCTTGTCCGCGAGCGCCTTGCGGACCGGGTCCGTCTTCGGGTCCCACTCCGGGTTGCGCACCAGGGTCGCGCTGCGGCCCTCGTTGTACGACTGGAACTTGTACGGGCCCGAGGACACGATGTTCTTCACGTACTCGGCGCCCTTGTCCTTCTTCTGCGGCACCGGGGCCGTCTGGGAGAAGGTCGCCAGGTAGTCGAAGTCCGCGAAGGGCTTGCTCAGCTTGAACGTGATGGTCTGGTCGTCGGGGGTCTCGATGGACTTGATCCCCTCCTTCGACTTGTCCTTGTACGGGCCCTTGTACTTGTCGCCGCCCTCGAGGTACGCCTTGAAGTAGGTCGGGCCGTGCGACAGCGCCTCCGGGGCGAAATTGCTGCGCTCGATCGCGTACTTCACGTCCTTGGACGTCACCGCGGTGCCGTCCTCGAACTTCACACCCTTGCGCAGCTTGTACGTCCAGGTCTTGGCGTCCGCGCTGGGCTTGCCCAGCCCCTCCGCCAGGTCCGGGACGACCTCGAGGCCTTCCTTGCCCGCGGCCGGCTTGAAGCTCGTGAGACTGCGGCCGTACAGGCGGGAGAAGTTCTGCACCCAGCCGTAGTACGTATTGCCCGGGTCCAGGGAGTCCGGCACGTCCGAGTGCTCGAAGACGGCCGTGCCGCCCTTCTCGTCGGACTTGTTCACGACCGACTCGAGCGCGGCGTCGGCCGCGGCGTTCCCGCCGTTGCCGTCCTTGCTGTCGTTCGAGCCGCCGCAAGCGGACGCACTCAGCGCCAGCACGATGGCTGTCGCCAGGACAGCTGTCGCTTTCTTGGTTCTCATGCTGAGGAAAGCCCCCTCTATCGATTGGTACGGCGCGGTGCTCACGGTGCTCATGTCGGGGCGCCGTTACTTGCTGCGAGGGTCGAGGGCATCTCGCAGCCCGTCGCCCAGCAGATTGAAGGCCAGCACGGTGATGAAGATCGCCATGCCGGGCACGATCATGTACTGCAGATCGACCTCGTACAGGTCCACCGCACTGGTGAGCATGCCGCCCCAGGAGGCCTGCGGCGGTGCGATACCGACACCGAGGAAGCTCAGCGCGGCCTCGAACAGGATGTTGGTCGGGATCAGCAGCGTCGAGTAGACGAGGATCGGCGCGACCAAGTTGGGCAGCAGTTCGCGGAAGAGAATGAACGGTCCCCGGGCACCGAGGCTCCGCGACGCCTCAACGAACTCCCGCTCGCGCAGGCTGAGGGTCTGTGCGCGGACAATGCGGCCCATATAGGGCCAGTTGAAGAATCCGATCACGAAGATCAGCACGCTGATCCGCAGCGGCAGGCCCTCCAGACCGAAGGCGCCGTCCTGCAGGGCCGCCGAGATGGAGATGGCGAAGAGCAGCAGCGGGAAGGCCAGGAAGGTGTCCATCATCCGGCTGATGATGCTGTCGACCCAACCGCCGTAATAGCCGGCGATCACGCCCAGGATCGTGCCGATGACGACGGAGAGCAGCGTGGCTCCGGCGGCGACCAGCAGCGACACCCAGGAGCCCTCGATGATGCGGGCGAGCAGATCACGGCCGAGGCCGGGCTCGATGCCCAGCGGGTGGTCCCAGCTCATCCCGCCCCAGCCGCCCTTGGGGGCCAGGAGTTGGGGGTCGACGAGGTCCTGGTTGAGCGCGTTCGGGTCGAGCCCGAAGAGACTCTGGATCGGCTTGGACAGCACGGCGAGGAGGACCAGGAGCAGCACCACGATGCCGCCGGCGATCGCCACCTTGTCGCGCTTGAAGCGCATCCAGGCGATCCGGCCGAGGGAACGACCCTCGATCTGGCTCTGCTTGACCCCGGTGAGGACAGCCTCGGGCTGCGCCTCGGCTTCCGCCCCGGTGGTCTCGATCGGTGCGGTCACGGTGCGTTTGACCCCTCTCGGTCGGCGGTAGCCGACCCACGACCTGCCGCTGTGGCGGCTATGAATTTCACATCGCACAAGGGCCCGTGGCCCGGCGAACGTGAGTCTTCATCGCGTTTGCGATCAGCCGCCAGACCTCCCAGGGAAAGTATGCGCAACTGTGATCTGGCCTGGAGTCTGCCGTTATACGGACAGGAGGTGCGGCTGAGCGGATTTCAGAGCGGCGGGCAGGGCGGTGAGTTGGGCCCGCAAAACGCCCCGGATTCCCTCAATTTGGCAAAGGAATGACCAACGACCCGCGCCCCGCCCGGACATTGCCCGAAAGACGTCCGCATGCTGGACGGGCCCGAAGAGGGTCAGTACGGGCGTGGAGCGGCGCCCGGCTGCCTGCCGTGCGCGCCGGGAGTCCCCCCTGCGGGCGGATAGCCGTAACCGGTGGCGGGCGGGACGGCGGGCGGCGCACCGGCCGCGCCGAAGGCATCACGGTCGAAGAAGGGCCGGGCGCCGTTCCGCATCCACATCGCCACCGGGTCGTACTCGTCCGACATCGCGACGGTCGACACCGGCAACCCGTCCGGCACGGCGCCGATCGACTGCTGCATCATCACCCGCACCGACTCCACGGCCGGCGGGCTCGTGTCGTACAGATCCAGGCCGATGGCGAGATAGGGCGCGCCGAGCACCGGCTGCACCCAGGCGCGGCGCAAGGAGCGGACAGCGGGGGTGCGGTGGGCGTTCTGCGTCAGCAGCGCGTAGAACTGGGCGATCTCGATGGAGGGTTCGGAGAGCCGCAGCGGGCCGGCCGGCAGCCGGTCCAGGCCGGTGGCAATCCGCCGCAGGTCGAGCCAGGGGATACCGACGCCGCCGCCGGGGGCGTGCGGATTGAGCCAGAGGCCCCAGCGGTCGGGGAAGAGAGAGGTCGCCACTTCCCAGCCGGTGACCACTTCATGGGCCCGGTTCCAGCCACTGGCCGCGAGCTCCTGGGCGGAGGTGACGCAGGGCGCGTAGCCCAGGCCGTCGACTTCCATGTTCCCGTACTGGGCGTCCGGCGACCCCGCCTGGCCGTGCCAGAGCAGCATCCAGACGCTGCCCTCCGCGAGGGTGCGCAGCAGCGCCTCGTAGGCGTCGTACCGTCCGGGCGTCACCTGTTGCAGCATCTGCTCGACAGCTCCGGCCGTCGCGGTGCTGCCGTCCTGCCGCCCACCGCCACCCTCGAACGAGTCGCGGCGCTCCGCCCCCCTGCTCGGGCCGCTCACGTGGCTCCGCCCTTTCTTTCGGTCTCTCGGCACCCGCTCCGGGGGCATCGTGCGCGCCCCGCCCGGTTATCCAACCAGCTTACGAGTCCGAAAGCGGACGCCCTCGCGGCCCGGGTTCCGTAGGCGCGGTCGCTGTTCAGCGCTCCGCGGTGTGGAACGGCCGCACCCGCTCCAGCATCCAGTCGCCGACCGGGTCCCGCGCGATGTCCAGCAGCACCAGCTGTACGGGCCAGGGCAGCGGCACCGCGCCGAGCGCCCGTCCGAGCGCGTTCATCACGCTCTCCCGGTCCTCCGGTTCGTTGCGCACGAGTTCGACCCCGACGAAGAGAGCGGGGGCGTCGCCCTCGACGCTGGCGAGGACGCGGCGGGCGGTCCGTACGAGACCGGTGACGGCGAACTCCCCGGCCGCCGCGGCGAGGAAGTCGACCGGCTCGTCCTGCCAGTCGGGCTCGAACAGGCGTACCCGGGCACCGCCGGCCGCGCTGTCGAGCTCCGTGCGGCCCATCCGGCACAGTTCGGCGACGGCGGGGGGAGGCAGGGGGATGCCGACCGCACCTCCCGGGTTGACCGCGATGCCAAGCTGCGGCGGCAGACCGCGGGCGAAGTCGCGGGCGGGCGCGACGGTGAAGGACATATGGGCTCCGACGACCTGGAGGAACTGCCGCTCGGAGCTGAAGACGGGGACGTACGCGGCGCCGTCGATCTCCACGGTGGGCAGATCCAGGTCACGGCTCTCGCGGCTGCCGCCGTTGGGCAGCGGCACCCACACATGGCTGCGGCCGAGCACCTCGACCAGCCGGTGACCGGCGCCGGCCACCCCGAGGGAGGCGGCGAGCACCTCCTCCAGTTCGTTGCCCGGAAAACCACCGGACGGCACTCCGCCGGGAGGCAAGGAGTACCCGTGCTGCTCCGTCTGCTCGGTCAAACTCATCGGTCCCCACCACCGTTTCCTCCGTACTGCACACGCACCCTAACGGCTGCAGCTCCAGGTGCCCTCGGGGGCTGCCCGAATCTGTGACGAAAGCGCAGACCAGAGCAGAGAATCCCGACATTCCAGTCGCCACTCTCCGTATGCGTCAAGTTGCGCTCCGTGCTGGCCCTTTGCACGGTGGACGGGTCGTACCCACTCGCACCATCGAAAGGGAAGCAGTGCCATGCCCATAAACCGCAAGACCAGCATTCTGATCGCGTCCATCGCATGCGGCGCTCTCCTGTGCGTCAGCGGCGGTGCCGCCGTCGCCGCGGCGGACAACGCCCCCGCCCGCTCCGCCGACGTAAAGGCCGCGCTCAAGGCTCCCGTCCCCAATTCCGAGGCCCTGGAGCGGCAGAACGAGGCGCTCGGGGAGCTGAACGGCGCCCTCCAGCCCGTTCACGAACTCCTCTCGGCCGTCCTCAAGGCGCCGGACGGCAAACTGTCCGCCACCGAAGCGGCACGGCACGCCAACGCGGCCAAGAAGGCGCTCGAGGAGCTCAAGGCCGCCGCTCCGCAGTCCGCGGACGGCGTCAACGGCTCGGCCGGCAGCAACCAGGCCACCGAGCAGGCCCAGCAGCTCCAGGTCAAGACCATCGAGGACCTGCTGGCCGCGATCAACGCCCTGCTCGCGGCCATCGCCACCGGCGACCCGGCGGCGATCGCGGCAGCCCTTCAGGATGTCATCGACGCCGTCACCGACCTGATCATCGGCACCGTGGTCGGCGGCGGACTGCCGGCGCCGAGCCTCTCCGTACTGCAGAACCCGCCCGCGGTCTCGAGCACCTCGCAGTCCTCGACAGTGCAGAGCGAGTCGCCCGCCGCGTTCATGCAGTAACGCTCGAAGTTGTCCCGTAGTTGTCTCGTAGTAGTTGTCTCGTAGTGATGCGGAGGGCAGAGCGGATCCCGTCGGCTACTCGAAGCCGATGCCGTTCAATGCGCTCGCGGCCCTGCGGTCCAGCAGCACGGCCGAGGTGCAGCCGCCGGGCAGCCGCCCGCCCTCCGCATCCGCGACCAGCCGGCGCACCGCGCGGCGGTGCCGCGCGAAGGCGTATCCGGAGACCCCCCGGCCCCGCGAGGCCTGGCCCTCCAGGGCGACCTCCGGCGGTACGTCCAGCAGCACCAGGTGCAGAGATCCGCCCCGGCGGCGGGCGTCGCGCGCCAGCCAGCCGCGCACCCAGCCGAGCGTGCCGCAGTCGTGCACGACGACGCTGCCGCCCGAGCGCAGCGCCCGGGCCAGCCCGGCGTAGTGGGCGACCCGGACCAGGGGCCGGTAGAGGGCGTACGGCAGCAGGGCCGGCAGCCGCTGCTCCCAGCGGTCCCGGGTGTCCTGCGAGTCGATCCGGCGGACGGCTCCGCCGCCGGCGTCCAGGCCTGCGGTGGCCCGCTTGATCAAGGTGCTCTTGCCACTGCCCGGCAGCCCGGAGACGACCACCACATCCCCGGCGGGGTAGCGCAGCTCGCGTGCGTCGGTTCCCCGCAGATCGGTTGCGGGGGCGCACCGTCCCGGCCTGACGACCGGCGGTACGGCATGCATCGGCGGCTCCGGCTGCTGGGGCTGCTGGGGCAGGGCGCCCAGGACACGGCCCGACCCGACCGCCGACGTTGTCGCGTACATTCCATATCTCTGCACCGTGATCGTCCTTCCAGGTCCGGTCACTGCGGCCCGTGCGCGCAGAGTTTCAAGAAAAGGTAATGCCATACAACCGCCTTACCTCCGGTCCTGACTGCCGAACGTGTCACAGGCGTGCAATGATGTCGGCGCCAACTCCATACCGGCCGCTTGAACCCGCGCGGGAGAGTCCCCGGATACCGGACCGGCCGCTGTGCCGGACGCCGGGGCGCCGAAGGAGCAAGTCCTCCCTTGAATCTCTCAGGCCCCGTACCGCGTGGACTAGGCACATCTGAAAAGCGGGCCGCCGCAGTGCGGTCCCACCCAAGGTGCAAGCCATGACCCCGATGCGGGGTCGTGGCGAACCTCTCAGGTTCCGATGACAGATGGGGAGGCTGTGTTCTTTCCGACGCCAGCCTCGCCACCCGTGCCAGGGAGCCTGAAACATGACCGATGCACCACGCCGCACCGCGCTGGATGCCCTGCATCGCGCGCTGGGCGCGAACATGACCGACTTCGCGGGCTGGGACATGCCCCTGCGCTACGGCAGTGAGCGCGACGAGCACATCGCGGTCCGTACCCGCGCCGGACTCTTCGACCTCTCCCACATGGGCGAGATCACCCTGACCGGCCCCCAGGCCGGTGAGCTGCTGGACTACGCGCTGGTCGGCAATCTCTCGGCGCTCGCCCCCGGCCGCGCCCGCTACACCATGATCTGCAACGCCGAGGGCGGCATCCTGGACGACCTGATCGTCTACCGCCTCGGCGAGCTGGAGTTCATGGTCGTGGCCAACGCCTCGAATGCCCAGGTGGTGCTCGACGCGCTGACCGAGCGTGCGGCCGGCTTCGACGCGGCCGTACGGGACGACCGGGACGCGTACGCGCTGCTCGCCGTCCAGGGCCCCGAGTCCGCGGCCATCCTGAAGTCGCTGACCGATGCCGATCCGGACGGGCTGAAGTACTACGCGGGCCTGCCCGGCACCGTCGCCGGAGTGCCCGCGCTGATCGCCCGTACGGGCTACACCGGCGAGGACGGTTTCGAGCTCTTCGTCTCCCCGGGCGACGCCGAGGCCCTGTGGCAGGCGCTGACCGAGGCGGGCGCGGACCGCGGGTTGGTGCCGTGCGGGCTGTCCTGCCGGGACACGCTGCGCCTGGAGGCGGGCATGCCGCTGTACGGGCACGAGCTGACCACGTCGCTGACGCCGTTCGACGCGGGTCTGGGGCGGGTCGTGAAGTTCGAGAAGACCACGAACGGCGGCGACTTCGTGGGGCGCCAGGCCCTGGAGGCGGCGGCGAAGCGAGCCGAGGAGGCCCCGCCGCGCAAGCTGGTCGGCCTGATCGCCTCGGGCCGCCGGGTGCCGCGCGCCGGGTACGGCGTGGTCGACGCCGCGTCCGGAACGGTGATCGGCGAGGTCACGTCGGGCGCGCCCTCGCCAACGCTCGGCAAGCCGGTCGCCATCGCCTATGTGGACGCCGCCCACGCGGAGCCGGGGACGGCGGGAGTCGCGGTGGACATCCGCGGCAGCAACGAGCCGTACGAGGTCGTCGCGTTGCCCTTCTACAAGCGGCAGCGCTGATCTACAAGCTGTGCAGACCGCCGACGGGCCCCCGCCTGTCTGTCGCGTATCTCTCGTCACGCCTGTCCCATCTTTCAAGACCACGTAGCAGAGCACGCCCCCGTATCCAGGAGAATCAGGTCATGAGCAACCCCCAGCAGCTGCGTTACAGCAAGGAGCACGAGTGGCTCACCGCCGCCGAGGCCGGTGTGTCGACCGTGGGCATCACCTCGCACGCCGCCGATGCCCTCGGTGACGTCGTCTTCGTCCAGCTACCGGAGGTCGGCGACACCGTCACCGCGGGCGAGCCCTGCGGCGAGCTCGAGTCGACGAAGTCCGTGAGCGACCTGTACGCGCCGGTCTCCGGCGAGGTCACCGAGATCAACCAGGACGTCGTGGACGACCCCGCGCTGGTGAACTCCGCCCCGTTCGAGGGCGGCTGGCTGTTCAAGGTGAAGGTGAGTGACGAGCCGGCGGATCTGCTGTCCGCCGACGAATACACCGCGTTCACCGGCAACTGATACCGCCCACACCGCCCTTCCAAGGATGCGCCCCGAGCGCCCCACCTGAACGGGATCCCGATGTCGCTTCTCAACCAGTCCCTGCACGAGCTCGACCCGGACGTCGCCGCCGCGGTCGACGCCGAGCTGCACCGTCAGCAGTCCACCCTCGAGATGATCGCCTCGGAGAACTTCGCTCCGGCCGCCGTCCTCGAGGCACAGGGCTCGGTGCTCACCAACAAGTACGCCGAGGGCTACCCCGGCCGCCGCTACTACGGCGGCTGCGAGCACGTCGATGTCATCGAGCAGCTCGCGATCGACCGGATCAAGGCGCTGTTCGGCGCGGAGCACGCGAACGTACAGCCGCACTCGGGCGCGCAGGCGAACGCGGCCGCGATGGTCGCCCTGCTCTCCCCCGGAGACACCATCCTGGGTCTGAATCTCGCCCACGGCGGGCACCTGACCCACGGTATGAAGATCAATTTCTCCGGCAAGCTCTACAAGGTCGCCGCCTACCACGTCGACGAGCGGACCAACCAGGTCGACATGGACGAGGTCGAGCGCCTCGCCAAGGAGCACCGCCCGAAGCTGATCATCGCGGGCTGGTCGGCCTACCCGCGGCAGCTGGACTTCGCGGCCTTCCGGCGGATCGCCGACGAGGTCGGCGCGTATCTGATGGTCGACATGGCGCACTTCGCGGGCCTGGTGGCCGCGGGTCTGCACCCGTCGCCGGTGCCGCACGCGCATGTGGTGACCACGACCACGCACAAGACGCTGGGCGGCCCGCGCGGTGGCGTGATCCTGTCGACGGCCGAGCTGGCGAAGAAGATCAACTCGGCGGTCTTCCCCGGTCAGCAGGGTGGCCCTCTGGAGCATGTGATCGCGGCGAAGGCCGTGTCGTTCAAGGTGGCGGCGACCGAGGAGTTCAAGGAGCGCCAGCAGCGCACGCTGGAGGGCGCGAAGATCCTGGCCGAGCGGCTGACCAGGTCCGATGTGGGCGAGGTAGGCGTCTCGGTGCTGTCCGGTGGCACGGATGTCCATCTGGTTCTGGTGGACCTGCGTAACTCCGAGCTGGACGGGCAGCAGGCAGAGGACCGCCTCCACGAGGTGGGTATCACCGTCAACCGCAACGCCATCCCGAACGACCCGCGGCCCCCGATGGTCACCTCGGGCCTGCGGATCGGCACCCCGGCACTGGCCACCCGCGGCTTCCGGGCGGAGGACTTCGCCGAGGTCGCGGACATCATCGCCGAGGCGCTGAAGCCGTCGTACGACACGGAGGCGCTCAAGGCCCGCGTGACCGCGCTGGCCGAGAAGCACCCGCTGTACCCCGGCCTGAAGTAGCAACAACGTGAAGTAGCGACGAGGTACGGAATCGGGGCGACAGGCGTGTGACACCCACTCCCCGCCCCGATTCCGCAATACGTCCATATTTGTTCCAATCTGTCCCAAGCGTTCAGATCCATCCACAGCCACCCCGTTGCCCTCGCTGACCGCGAACGCAGCCGGGCGGTCCACTCCCCGCCACGCGGGGTGAACCGCGGGAGTCCGCCACCATGGCCATCTCCGTCTTCGACCTCTTCTCCATTGGCATAGGGCCGTCCAGCTCGCACACGGTCGGCCCGATGCGCGCCGCACGGATTTTCGTCGGGCGCCTCAAGAAGGAGGGGCTCCTCGCGCAGACGGCCTCGGTCCGGGCGGAGCTGTTCGGCTCGCTCGGCGCGACCGGCCACGGCCACGGCACCCCCAAGGCGGTCCTGCTCGGCCTCGAGGGCCACTCGCCGCGTTCGGTCGACGTCGCGACGGCCGACGACGAGATCGACCGCATCCGCCGCACCGGGCGCCTGCGGCTGCTCGCCGCGGAGATCGGCGAGGCGCATGAGATCGACTTCGACGCGTCGGCCCAGCTGATCCTGCACCGCCGCCGCTCGTTGCCGTACCACGCCAACGGCATGACCCTCTTCGCCTACGACGAGTCCGGTGCGCCGCTGCTGGAGAAGACGTACTACTCGGTGGGCGGCGGCTTCGTCGTCGACGAGGACGCCGTCGGCGAGGACCGGATCAAGCTCGACGACACGGAGCTGAAGTACACCTTCCGTACCGGCGACGAGCTGCTGCGGCTCTCCCGGGAGAGCGGACTGTCGATCTCGGCCATGATGCTCGAGAACGAGAAGGCGTGGCGCAGCGAGGAGGAGATCCGCGAGGGCCTGCTGGAGATCTGGCGGGTGATGCAGGCGTGTGTCTCCCGCGGCATGTCGAGCGAAGGCCTCCTCCCGGGCGGCCTGAAGGTCCGCCGCCGCGCCGCGAACTCCGCCCGCCAGCTGCGCGCCGAGGGCGATCCGACGGCCCACGCGATGGAGTGGATCACCCTCTACGCGATGGCGGTCAACGAGGAGAACGCGGCGGGCGGCCGCGTGGTCACCGCGCCCACCAATGGCGCGGCCGGGATCATCCCGGCCGTCCTGCACTACTACACCAACTTCGTGCCGGGCGCCGACGAGGAGGGCGTGGTCCGCTTCCTCCTCGCCGCGGGCGCCATCGGCATGCTCTTCAAGGAGAATGCTTCGATCTCCGGCGCCGAGGTCGGCTGCCAGGGCGAGGTCGGCTCGGCCTGCTCGATGGCGGCCGGGGGCCTGGCGGAAGTCCTGGGCGGCAGTACGGAGCAGGTCGAGAACGCCGCCGAGATCGGCATGGAGCACAACCTCGGCCTGACCTGCGACCCGGTCGGCGGCCTGGTCCAGATCCCGTGCATCGAGCGCAATGGCATGGCCTCCGTGAAGGCCGTGACGGCGGCCCGTATGGCGCTGCGCGGCGACGGCCGGCACCACGTGTCTCTCGACAAGGTCATCAAGACCATGAAGGAGACGGGCGCGGACATGAAGGTCAAGTACAAGGAGACGGCGCGGGGTGGGCTCGCGGTCAACGTCATCGAGTGCTGAGAAAGCACACCTGACCAGGCGTTTCTCATCTTTGGGCGCTGTCACGGGCTTCCCCGTCTGCACGGAGTCGCGTTCACTGCTTCCAGTCGGGCCATTCGGTCGCTGCTCGATCTATCGGGGTGAACCGCTCGTCACGTCACCTGAGAGCGCATCCGCCCTGGCAGCGTACGCCGCGGTGAACCGTTCGGCGGCATCCCAGAGTTCGCCTTCGCGCCGCTCGTCGTAGGACTCCTCCGACGAGCGGTCCGCACGGCTGCGGTCGACGTAGGAGCCGGTCGGCGCCTTGGTCGTGCCGAGGACGACGTCGGCGAGGTAGCGCCCCGCGGCACTGCGGCTGGTGGCGAACG
The DNA here is from genome assembly GCF_040609575.1 of Streptomyces sp. NPDC004647. Classification (NCBI taxonomy): domain Bacteria; kingdom Bacillati; phylum Actinomycetota; class Actinomycetes; order Kitasatosporales; family Streptomycetaceae; genus Streptomyces; species Streptomyces sp. NPDC004647. Next base: position 51,897 of record NZ_JBEXKU010000005.1, read on the forward strand.
GGGTGAGGGTCATCACCGGCAGGATGCGCCGCATCGCGAACCGGGAGAGGGGGTCGGCGTTGCGGGCAAGGCCGGTGCCGGGGACGAAGCCCGGGTTGTAGGCGACGGCGTCGATCCCGGCCGGCAGGCGGCGCGCGTACTCGTGCACGAGGTAGATGGCGGCCAGCTTGCTCGTCGAGTACGCGGTACGCCCGGCGACCGCGGTATCCGGCTTGGGGAAGGCGCCCGTGCGGGCCAGGACCTCCGGGGACTTCCAGGCCGGGCCGGGCACCATGCCCAAGTTGTGCTTGAAGTCGCCGAAGTGGGTGTCACTGGCGGTGATCACTATCCGGGCGGGAGCGGCGAAGCGGTCCTGGAGCAGGCGAACGAACAGGTAGTTGGCGAGCACGTTGACGGCGAAGGTGGCCTCGAACCCGTCGGGTCCCTCGGTCAGTGCGTTGGTGTACTGCATTCCCGCGTTGCCCACGAAGCCGCGCAGCGGCGGCAGGTCACCGCTATCGAGCCGGTCGCGGATCTCGGTGGCGGCCGAGCGGACGCTCTCCAGCGAGCCGAGGTCCGCCGCGACGTACGAGACCGTGTGCCCGCCCGTGGCGAGTTCCGCAGCGAGTTGTGCGCCGGAGGACGCCCAGCTCGATCGTCTCGTGAGGGAACTGCGAGGAGTATCCGACGTCTTCGCTCATCACTGGGCCACGCAGACGGCCGCCACCCAGCACACGACCGACCGGAAGACGATCCGGCATCCGGAGATCGGCGATATCCTGCTCGACTGCGACGTCCTCATCGTCCCCGGCGCGGACCTGCGCATGGTCACCTACACGGCAGCGACCGGAAGCAGCGACGCGGGGAAACTGGACCTTCTTCGCGTCACAGGTTGCCGTACCGCCACCGCGCTCCCCTGAGCCCGGAGAAAGCGCACGAAGAGGAGCAGCGGATCATATGCACGTCATTCCCGGGGCACCGCTCGCCCCGCTGACCACGCTGGGCGTCGGCGGGCCGACTGCGGCGCTCGTCGAGCTGCACGACGCCACGGATTTCCCCGAGCTCGTGGAGTATGTGGAGTCGGCCATCGGTCACCGCGGCCCGCTCGCCATCCTTGGCCTGGGTAGCAACGCCGTGGTGCACGACGCCGGTTGTTCCTCTCCCGTCCTGCGGATGGCCAACCGAGGCATCCGATTCCGCGAAGACCGGGACGACGACCGAGTGCTCCTGGAAGTGCAGGCCGGGCACTCCCTGGCGGACGTGGTCGACACGTCCATCGCGGAGGGCCTGACCGGCATGGAGATGCTCACCGGCATTCCCGGTACGACCGGGGCTACTCCGGTGCAGAACGTAGGCGCGTACGGCCAGGAGATCTCCGACACCCTGGTCGAGGTACGGGCCTGGGACTGGCGGCTGAACCGCCCCGTCACCCTGTCGGCGGCACAGTGCCGGCTGGGCCACCGCACCAGCGTCTTCAAGCGGTTCCGGCGCTGGACGTTGCTGAGCCTGGTGTTCGCTCTGCGCCGTTCCGCGCTCAGCGCGCCCATCGACTACCGGCAGGTCGCCACCGAGCTCGACGTACCGATCGGCAGCCGCGTTCCGCAAGCCGAGGCGGCTCGTGCCGTGCGCGCGGTCCGCGACGGCAAGGGCATGGTGCTGGCTACCGCCGGTCGCGACAGTCGCTCGGTGGGCAGTGTGTTCCTCAGCCCGGATATCCCGCCCGCCCAGGCCGAAGTCCTGCGGGCACGCAACGCACCGGTGAACCGCTTCCCCGACGGTTCGACGAGAGTGAGTGCGAGCTGGCTCATCGGGGAGGCGGGCTTCACGCTCGGCAGCCCGGTCACCGGCGGGGTGCGCATCTCCTCCCGCCACTACACCCTGGTCGCCGACGAGGGCGCTACTGCCGCCGGATTCGCCTCCGGCATCGACATCGTGCGCTGCCAAGTCCTTGAGCGCACAGGCGTTGTGCTCTCACCCGAGATCGACTTCCTGGGCGATTGGGAACCGCTCCCGGCGGGTCCCCTCACGGACAGAGCCTCAAGGTCCCGGTCCGCCGTACCCGTCAGTGAGCCGTGAGTTCGGCGCGACGCATGCACCCGGCTACGCTTTCTCAGGCACGCGGCCCGGGCCCTGCTGAAGAGCCTCAGGCGGCAGGCCACACAAGCACCGGCCCATCAGAGACAGCAGAGCTCTGGCCGCTGTCGACCTGAAGGTCAAGTACAAGGAGACGGCGCGGGGCGGGCTCGCGGTGAACGTCATCGAGTGCTGAGAAATCCTGTCTCATCTTCCACGAGGACGCCTCCAAAGTCCGCACCGGACACGGCCCGGAGAACATGACCGCCCTCCGCACTTCGCCATCAACCAAGTCCGCGCCGCCGGTCACACCAGCATCTCCGCCGGCCTCCTGAGATGCCATCCCTTCAAGCAGCCGCTGACTCGGACTCAACTGGCCAGCATCGATCCAAGTTCGTGAGACTTTGCGATCACCCGGACGTCCGGGCACGTCGACGCCCTCACTTGTGGATCTCATGACCTACCTGTGGACAGCCGCAATCCGGATGCTCGCATTCCTCGCATGAATGCGATCTGGGTGCATCGTTTTCATGCTGAGACGCCGACTCGCGCGACTGGGAGATTAAGCCAAGACGGTGCTCTCCTGAAGTGGATGGGCCATGGATCCAACTGCGCAGTTGGCCCTACCTTTCCGAGTAGCGAGAAGGCGTACATGAGTGCATGAGCCCCCTCGATATCTGGCCAATCCCGCTCCAGCACGGCTGTGGCGGTGGCTATTTGCTGTGAGTCGCAGATATCTTCGGTGCTGGCGATGACTTGCGGTGCACCGGGAAGGTCCTGGTGTGGTTTCGCAGGTTGCGAGGGGGATCTATGAAGCGCGGAAGGATTTTGGCGTCCTTGGCTGCGTTAGCGGGGCTGGCATTGCCCTTCATGGGCAGCCCGGCGAACGCTCAGTCCGCACCTCCGAACGAGACGTCAGAAGCGATTGCTGCCCCCCATCTCACAGTTAATCGGGCAACTGTCGTACCGGCCTCCGTAACAGCTAGCAAGTCCACGGGGCACCTGCAGCCAGCGGACACAATCACCTGTACACCGCAGGTGCAGAAGCCGCATAACTCAAGCCACGTCAACGGCACGGTCAACGTAGTCGTGACGATGAAATGCACAAAGCCCGTCACGCGTATAGCCATCCGTGCAGCCCTGTACCGGAATGGTAACCTCGTCAAGGACTCCGGGTCGAAGAACGTCTACGGTTCCGCGTCCGCAAAGAACAATGCAGCCGTTAGGTGCTCAAACGCGAACTATCAGGGATGGATGTCCTACGTCGTGGACTTCCCAGCCGGTTACACCCCGCCGAGCGGCTCCGGATCCGGATTCGGAAGCGTGGTTTCGATCACCTGCTGACGGCAGCCTGCCGCCTGCGAGGTGATCATGGTGGGCACAGGGAAGGGAAGGCTTCTATGAGTGATCCAGCAATCCGAATCCTCAGGGACCGGGTGGCAGAACTCGATTCCCCCCCTGTGCCCGCTAGCGCGTCCACTGCTGATCCGCAACTTGAACATTTCGTCTCGGTGATGAGCTTCTATACCAATACGGAGATGGCCGCTGAGTCCGACGGCGCGGCTGTTCTCACTCCGGACGATGCCGACGACGTAACTCATAGATGCCAACTGCTCAAGGATATCGCGCAGAGAGAAAAAGGACTTGCCGAAGGGCCGTTGCGTCGGGATCGGCAGCGGTGGATTGGTACGTCTGCGACTTTGGACAGGTCATGCTTCGTCGAGGCAGCAGAGACCGCCGATCTTTCGCCGAGCACGAAACCATTCAACCTTGGTCTGTATACGGCGACAGCGACTCAGCGCGGTGACAGCATGTGGCAGACGTATCTCAACCCCTATTACGGATCGGATCTACATCCGCTGCCATGGCACAGTTGGCAGGTAGAGGTGAGAAAGGAAGCCTCGGTCTTAGAAATTACCTCAGCTCGTAGCTGGGCTGAATTCGTCGTGCGGTACGCCCGGGTAGACGGTGGAATCATCTACCCGGACTGGAATAAGGCGGCCCAGCACTACAGTGGTGTCCACATGACCCTGCGGGCGATCGTCGCGACGCAGGGATTCCAGTTCTTCACTGAGCACGGTGTGACCGCTGCCCCGTACTGGGACATTGAGTCGACTCTCTGGCTGCGGTGGTGCTTCTCGTCGGTAGTGCGCCAGGGCGTTACTTACTGAGAGCGCTGATCCCGCACAGCTGAGGGTGGGGGCAGTTGCGATGGGACTCGAAGGGGCGGCCGTACTTCTGCCTCCCCAAGGGCGGTAAGACCCGCAATGTGACCCTCTCGACCAACCTCGCGCTCCGCGCCCATGAGCATCTCCGGCGCTTTCCGTCGGTCGAGTTCAGCTCCCGTTGCGCACCCCGAGACACCGACGACACCACTCGAAGCTCGGCAGCGGAAGCCAATTACGGTCGGCTCTTCCTGAGCGTCTCAAGGGCAACCGGATCAATTACCGGACATGGGACAGCCGAGTTGGAACCGGTGCATCGACGTCCTCATTCCCACCGCCCCTGCGAAGACCCGACATCCCGGACGCATGTTTTCGGCGCTATGGCCGAGTTGCTGGGCCAGCAGCACGGTGGTGAGCCGGTCGTGCTTCTTCTGTACCTGCAGTACTGATCAGCTCAACGGTACGCGGCAGGTGCTGGTCCGACCCTGACCCGAGGCCTGCTGTCAGGCGTGCCCCTGGACCGCCCGCGGGAGAGGGTGGTCCAAGGGCACACCTGTCCAAGAACTGGCTTTCCTCGACCAGGACGGATCCCTCATCCACAATCCGGGTATCCGGGTATCCGGGTTTCCGGATTTCGGCCGAAAGCCGTCCCTCGGTCAGAAAACAGGCACCGACCAAGGCTCCCGGTCAGCTCTGCCACGTCATTTGGCACGATGACAGCGGCGATGGCCGAGGCAGGCCATCATGAATTCTGCTTTCGGTCATCGCTTCAGCTTCCGCAGATCTGCGGCGAGCGAAGCGACGGCCGCGGGATTGCGCGGGCTCTCCACCAGGTCCGCGTAGTCGAGGACGACGATCCGGTTGTTCTTGATGGCCGAGACGTCCGCAAGCGGCGGATAGGACGTCAGGAACTTTCTCTTCTGCTCGGCGCTGGTGTCCCCGTAGTCGTTGATCACGATCACTTCGGGGTCGCGCTCGACGATGGTCTCCCAACCGACGGTCGTCCAGCTGTCCTTGAGGTCCTTCATGACGTGGTCGCCGCCCGCCTTGGTGATGATGTCGTGCGGCCCGGCATACGCACCCGAGGTCAGCGGCCTGTCACGGCCGTCGTCGTAGAGGAAGACCCGGGGCCGGTCGCTGCCCTTGGGGGCCTTCGCCTGCGCTGCGGTCACCTGCCCTCGAAACTTCGCGATCAGCGCTTCGGCACGGTCCTCGACGTCGAAGATCTTCCCCAGGTTCCGCAGATCGGTGTAGAGCGCTTCGAGCGGCGGCATCACGCCACGCGCCTTGCCGCGCCCGTTGCGGCAGGACTCGGACAGCAGATACGAGCCGATACCGACCCTGTCCAGCTCAGCGGGCGTGAAGCCCTCCCCCTCGTTGAATCCGTAGTTCCAGCCTGCGAAAACCAGATCGGCGCGGGCGCCGAGGACCAGCTCCTTGTTGATCGTCTTCTTGGAGAGCCACGTCGTCTTCCGATAGCCGTCCTTCCACGGGACGGAGTCGAGATCGCCCCTGTCGTCCGGCATCACGTAGCCCGCCATGCGGTGCTCCAGGCCGAGCGCGAACATGATCTCGGTGATGCCGACATCATTGGTGACCACGCGCCCAGGGGCCTTGTCATAGGTCTTCTTCCGGCCGCAGTTCTCGACGGTCACCGGATAGTGGCCACCGGACTGCGCGCCGCCGTCCCCTCCGCCTCGGGAGGTGACCTCGGCGCCGCAGCCGGTGAGCGCCAGAGCCGCGGCGAGCGCGAGAGTGGCGTGGCGTACGAGAGCGGCGGGGCGTACGAGATGGGGCATGGTGGCTCCTTACGAGGCGGGCTGAGCAGGAGGCAGACGGTCGAAGAGCAGTTGCACGGCCCCGGATTCGGGATGCGGAACGCGGTGCGCCCGTACGCCGAAGACATCGGCCAGCAGTTCGGGCGTCAGCACGTCGTACGGAACGCCCGAGGCGACGATCCGGCCGTGCTCGATCACGTAGAGCAGGTCGCAGTGGACCGCCGCGAGGTTGAGGTCGTGCAGCGCGGTGAACACGGTCAGGCCGCTGCCGCGCACCAGGTTCAGCATCTCCAACTGCTGTGCGATGTCGAGGTGGTTGGTGGGCTCGTCGAGCACGAGTACGCGCGGCTGCTGGGCGAGCGCGCGGGCGATCAGGACCCGCTGCTTCTCCCCGCCGGAGAGGGTGAGGAAGCCACGGTCCGCGAGGTGGTCCGCGCCGACCCGCGCCAGTGCGGCCTCGCACGCCCGCCGGTCCTCGGCTGTGGTCCGGGCCGCCGCCGGCTGGTGCGGCAGCCGCCCCATCGCCACGACCTCGGTGACCGTGAAGTCGAACTCGGCGACCGCCTCCTGGGGAAGCGCGGCCAGCCGGCGGGCACCCTCCCGCGTGCTCATCGCCCGCAGGTCCTCCCCGCCGAGCCGGACCGTCCCGGCCGAGGGGCGGAGCGCCCGGTAGACGCAACGCAGCAGGGTGGACTTGCCACTGCCGTTCGGACCGACCAACCCGACCAGCTGCCCGCCGCCCACCCGCAGCGTGACGTCCTCCACCAGCCGCGTACCCGCGATCTCGACCGTGAGGTCATCGATGTCGATCCGCATCAAGCGCCTCCGAAGGTGTAGCCGCGGCGGCGCATCAGCAGAACGAAGCACGGCACGCCGATGACCGCGGTCAGCACGCCGACCGGTAGCTCGGTCGGCGCCAGCACGATCCGGGAGAGGATGTCCACCCAGATCAGCAGGACAGCACCCGCCAGTGGCGCGACGGCCAGCACTCGGCGGTGGTCCGCGCCGACCAGCATCCGTACGGCGTGCGGCACCATCAGCCCGACGAAACCGATGGCACCACTGACCGCGACGACCGCCCCGGTGACGGCCGCGGAGACCAGGAACAGCTCCTTGCGCAGCCGCCCCGCGTCCACGCCCAGCGCGGCCGAGGTCTCGTCGCCCATGGCGAGGGCGTTCAGGCGGCGCGCCGACAGCCCGAGATGGGCGAGGCCGGCGAGCACGACGACCGAGACGATCGGCAGGGACGCCCAGTTGGCCCCACCGAGGCTGCCGAGCAGCCACATCATCGCGGAGCGCGCCGCCTCACCGCGCTCGGCCGCGAACACCATGAACGTGGTGACGGCCGAGAAGCCGTAGGACATCGCGCTGCCCGTGAGGACGAGCCGCAACGGGGTCAGACCACGAGCGGTGCGAGCGATCGCGTACACCAGCGTCATGGCGAGGAGCGCGAAGAGGAAGGCCGCGGTGGAGAGCGCCCAGATGCCGAGCGCGCCCAGCGCCCCGAAGAGGAGGACAGCGTTGGCGCCGACGGCCGCGCCCGAGGAGATGCCGAGGACGAACGGGTCGGCGAGGGCGTTGCGCACCATGGCCTGCACGGCGGCGCCGATGGCCGAGAGCCCTGCTCCGACGACCGCGGCGAGCAGGGCCCGCGGTAGGCGCAGTTCCCAGACGATGGTGTACGCCGGGACCTCGTCGGGGGCTATCGCTCCGCCCGTCAGCCCCGACCACAGGTACCCCAGCACCTCTCCCCAGGAGAGCCCGGAAGCCCCGATCCCCGCCCCACAGGCGAGGGAGAGCACCAGCGCGGCACAGAGGGCTGTGAGGAGGGGTGGCAGGGGGACTCGTCCGGGCGGCGCGGGCCCGGCGCCCGTTCGGGCGGGGGGCGGCGCGGCAGTGCTGCTGCGTTCGACCGGTACGGCCACGGGCGGATCGCCTTCGCCTCGGGCCGTGCACCTACGGGGCAAGGAGCGGCCCGTGACGCGGTGCGCCCGGCGCAGCACCCTCTCGCAGTCCACGGCGAGTTGACAGGAGCATTCGCCGCCGCGGGTAATCGGGCTTGCGGGGCGACGGGACCTGTGTCAGGACCATCGCTCCGCCTACCGTTGCGGGTCAGCGCCGGACTTCGACCGGACTTCCCCCGCGGGGCGCTTGCAGCCTAGCGCGCTCCGGGCGGTGCGCCGGCCAGGGGACCGGCGGTGCACCGCGCCGCGCACGCCGGGCCACGCGTCAGGGCCGTGCCGGAGCACGGCCCTGACGCCGGTGCGGCATGATCAGCGTTCGCGCGAGCCCAGGTACTTCGCGAACTTCTCCAAGCCGTCGATGTTGCGCGGCCCGCTGATGCCCTCGTTGTAGTCGAGGATGAAGAAGTTGTTCTTCTTGACCGCGGGAAGCTCCTTGGTGTGGGGGGACTTCTTCAAGAAGTCGATCTTCTTCTTCGCGGGCAGGTCACCGTAGTCGAGGATCATGATGACTTCGGGTTCGGCCTTTGCGACGGACTCCCAGTTCACCTGTGTCCACCGCTGGTCGAGGCCGTCGAAGATATTCTTGCCTCCGGCGGTCTTGATGATGTCGTTGGGCGGAACCTGGTTGCCCGCGGTGAAAGGCTGGTCGGTGCCGGAGTCATAGAGGAAGACCGACGCAGGATCGCCCTTGGGCGCCTTTGCCTCGACGGCCTCCACGCGCTTCTTCAGACCGCCTACGACCTTGTCCGCCTTGTCCTCGACCTTGAAGATCCGGCCGAGCCGCTCGAGGTCGGCGTACAGGGCCTCGAACGGAGTTTTCTTCTCGGGGTACTTCGGGTAGTTGAAGCAGCTCTCGGTGTGCATGAAGCTCTGGATCCCGAGCTTGTCCAGGATCTTCGGGGTAATGCCCCGCTGATCGCTGAAGCCCGAATTCCAACCCGCCACGACGAAATCCGACTTGGCGTCCGCGACGAGTTCCTTGTTCAGGAGATCGTCGCCGAGCATCTTCACCTTGGCGTACTCGGACGCCCACGGGGACTCGCTCACGGGCGGGTTCGCCGGCGGCATCACGTACCCGTGCACGTGGTCGGTCAGCCCCAGGCTGAACAGCTTGTCCGCACTGCCGCCCTCGTACGCGACTACTCGCTTCGGGGTCCTGTATTCGACCGGCTCACCGCATCGCTTGACGGTGACCTTCTCGGATTCCTTGGCGTCCGACTCGACCTCGGCTCCACAGCCACTGAGCAGCAGCGTGGCCGCGAGCGCGGATCCGAGGGCGGTGCGCTGCCGCACCGAGCCGAGCGATCGGGTTATGGGCATGACGTGATGTGCCTTTCAACGGGGGTGAGTGAATACAGCAACTGCGGATCGCCCGTCAGCGGGTGGGAAATGATGCTGGCTTTGACACCGAATACGTCGTCGACCAGTTCGGTGGTGAGAATGTCCTCGGGTGTGCCGGTCGCCAGCAGGCGCCCTTGGGAGAGCACACCGAGCCGGTCACAGGCGGCCGCGGCGAGATTGAGGTCGTGCAGCACGACCAGGACGGTGAGTCCAGAGCCTCGCAAGAGCGAGAGGAGCTCGACCTGGTGGCGCACGTCGAGGTGGTTGGTCGGCTCGTCCAGCACCAGGATCTTCGGTTCCTGGACGAGGGCGCGGGCCATCAGAACGCGCTGGCGTTCTCCGCCCGACAGCGTGAGGACTCCGCGCCGGGCGAGGTGGCGGATGTCGAGCTGGTCCATCGCCCGCTCGCACAGGTCCCGCTCCCGCCGGCTGAGCACCTGATTGCCCTGCACGTGGGGCGTGCGTCCCAGCGCGATGACCTCCTCGACCGTGAAGTCGAGGTCGACGGCACCGTCCTGGGTCATGGCCGCGATGACTTGCGCGCTCCGACGCATCGTCAGGCGGGAGAGTTCCTCCCCGCCCACCCGCACGGTGCCGGAGCTCGGGCGCAGCGCCCGGTACACGCACCTGAGAGCGGTGGACTTCCCGCTTCCGTTCGGGCCGACCAAGCCCACGACCTGACCGCTCTCCACCTCCAGCGACAGGTCACGCACCAGGCTCTTGCCGTCGGTCACCACCGAGAGCCCGTCAAGCGTCAGATCCATCTCAACGGCCTCCGAACATGTAGCCCTTGCGGCGCATCAGGGTGATGAACACCGGCACCCCGACGAGCGCCGTGATGACGCCCAGCGGCAGCTCGCGCGGGGCCACCAGCGTCCGGGACACCAGGTCGACCCAGACCATGAACACCGCCCCGACCAGCGGGGTGATGGCCAGCACCCGGGCATGGGTGGCCCCGACGACCATGCGCACCAGGTGGGGCATGACCAGTCCGACGAAGCTGATGGCACCGCTGACGGCCACCATCACCCCGGTGATGAGCGAGACGAGCACGAGCAGGCCCTTGCGGTGCCGGTCCGGGCTGATGCCCAGGCTCGCGGCGGTCTCGTCACCGAGCGCCATGACGTCCAGCGCCCTGCCGTACCGGTACAGCACGGCTGTGCCGAGCAGCACCGCCACGGACACCACCGGAAGCGCGCCCCAGGTCGCGGCGCCGAAGCTTCCCATCGTCCAGTACAGGACCATGCTGGTCGCCTCGCTGTCCGGCGCGAAGTAGATGATCACGCTCATCACCGCTTGGAACCCCAGGGACATGGCCACACCGGTCAGGACGAGACGCAGCGGGGAGAGCGAGCCCCGGCTGGAGGAGGCGGCGTACACCAGGATCGACGCCACCAGGGCGCCGATGAAGGCACCGGCGGACACCGCGTAGATGCCCAGCGCCGCCAGCCCTCCGGTGACCGTGACGCCGACGGCGCCGACAGACGCCCCCGAGGACACGCCCAGAACGAAGGGGTCGGCGAGCGCGTTGCGCACCATCGCCTGGATGGCGACACCGATCGCGCTCAGCCCCGCCCCCACGAGCGCCGCCAGCAGCACCCGCGGGGTACGGATCTGCCAGATGATCTGGTACGTCGCGGTCTCCTCGGCCTGGATGCGCCCGCCGCTGAGAGCGGCCCACAGATATCGGGCTGTCTCTCCCGGTGTGATCACGGCGGACCCCAGGCCGACCGCCACGACAACGGAGCCGAGGAGAACGACGAACAGGACGGCGCATGTCACCGCCAGACCCTTGCGGGAGGCGAGCCGGCCTTTCACACCCGTCTCGGGTCGGGGGGATGTCACGTCGGCCGACCCGGCGGCGCGTCGCCCGCCTCCTGCCCGGGCTCGGCCGGGGAGCCCGAGCGGGACACCAGGAAGGCAGCCCCCAGCGCCACGATGACCAGGGCCCCGAAGGCGACGGCGATGCCCGGGTAACCGGCCAGACCGAGGCCGGCGCCACCCAGGGCGGCGCCCACGAAGACTCCGAGGCTCATGCCCGCGGCGTTGACGCTCAAGGCCGAGCCACGCAGCGTCCCGCAGCGCCGGACGATGAGGCTGACCACACACGCGGCCACCACCGCGTGGCCGGCCGCGTGAAGCGACGTCAGCACGAGCGCGAGCGGAAGCCAGTGCGTGAAGTAGAAGCCCACGACCGTCACCAGCGCGGCGACCAGGCCGATGCCCAGCATGCGCTCCGTACCGATCCGTGGCTCGGCGGAGTTGGTGATCCGCCCCGTGAGGAGGTTGCTCACGAAGAACGACGCGCCGCTCAGTGTCCATACGAACGCGAAGAGCCCGGGGCCGAGTTCGAAGCGATCGTCGTAGTAGGCCGCCAGATAGGCGAGGTAGCCCATGAACACCGCCGTGCGCAGCATGGCGATGAGGAGCAGCGGCACCACGCCGGGAATCGCCCCCAGGGCCTTGAACGACGCGAGGTAGCTCAGTCGCTGCTCGCTTCCGGTGTCCTCGCCGTCCTTGTTCTTGCCCCGCGCGAAGAAGACCGCGGCCAGGAGGAGCGAGGCCGCGGTCACGGCGACGAGGTCTCCCTCCCAGCCCCAGAACAGCGCGGGCAGGGCCACGACCGGTGCCGCGAGCATTGCGGTCATCGACTGCGTCGCCGTGACCAGGGTCGCCGCCCGGCCGGCCGCCTTGCCCGTGCCGAAGCGGTCGGCGGCGGCCGCGGTGAGGGCCGGGTTCAGTACGGACGTACTCGCGCCGACCAGCAGGCAGAACACGGCGAGCAGGATGAAGTCCCCGCTCGCGCCCAGGGCCGCGGAGGCGCCGAGAGCGACGAGTCCTCCCGCGGCCGCCCACTCCTTGCGCACCCGGTCGATGAAGGGAGCGAGAGCAGTGCCGACCAACAGGGCGGCCAGGCCGCCCAGTCCGCGGAGTCCGCCCATCGCGGCGACGCTGCTCCCCGCCTCGTCGGCCATCGGCACCAGGTAGGTGCTGAAGATGGTGAACGGCAGCAGGCCGACCGCGGAGGCCAACAGGACCGGCCACAGGGTACGGGCCATCCGAAGGTCGCTCGGCAGCGGTTCCTCCGCCTCGGGGGCCTCGCGGTCCATCGCGGCGTCCTTGGTGTCGATGCTCACGAACGCTCCTCCTCCGCAAGCACCGACGTGCCGGCGCGGTAGCGGTACAGGAGCGTCGGGTCCGCGCTGAACTGGGAGAAGGGGAACGGCTCGGCGGACAGTGCGGTGACCCCGGCGGGCAGGAACGCCCGGGCGACGGCGCTGCCGGTCTGTGCGTAGACGACCAGCGGCATGCCCTGCTCACGGCAGTGCTCGAGGATGAGGTCGAACGTGCCGTTGCTCAGGGTCATGCCGGTGGCCACGACGGCATCGGCTTCCTTGAGGACTTCGGTCATGTCGTCGCTGACCTGCTCGCCCCACTGGGTGGTACGCAGGTTCAGGTCGCAGGGCAGGCAGACCCCGCCCCGGTCGCGTATCGCCGCGACCAGAGGGTTGACCACACCGATGAGGGCCACCTTCGTGCCCGGCTCGATGTCGAGCAGACCGGCGATCGCGGCGTCGCGGGCCCGTGCACGGACCTCCGGCGTCCCGGTGGGCAAGGTAACCGGCTCGGCCTCCGTCGCGTCCCGGTGCGGCCGTGCCTGGGCGAGACAGGCGTCGAGGGCGGCGATACGGACCGGGGTCGACTCGTTCCGGAGCAGGGTGTCCAGCGTGTGGCCGGAGGCGTTCTCGCAGAAGTCGGGGGCGAGTTCACCGGCCTCGAAGGAACAGGCGCCGAAGGACTGCCCGACACGAAGCAGGAGGTATTGGTTGTGGTAGGTGACCTGGCTCCCGGCCAGCCGGGTGGTGTGGTAAAGCCAGAACGCGCTGGTGACGGCCAGGTCCTTCGGATCGGGGCCGTAGCCGCCCGACAGTACGGCGTCCGTCAGTTCCGCCACTGTCTGCGGGTTGGGGTGTGACATTTCGGGTTCTCTCATGGTGGTTGTCGGTGCTGCGGTCATGGGCGCGCGCCGGTGACGTGCTGTCAGACGCCTTCGGGAATCGCCGGAGTGCCTTCGCCGTTCTCATCCGCATCCCGGAGGTCCGCCCAGGAAGTCGTCGACCAGGGATGTCTCAGCTCGTCCCGAGAGGTGATCTCGTGCGGCTTCAGGGCGTCGATGTCGTGGGCTTCGGCGTGCCTGGCGAAGGCGTTCTCGACGTAGCGATGACCCGTATCGGCTGCGATGAAGACGTAGGTGCGGGAGTTGTCCCGATGGCGTTCCCAGCGGGTGGTCAGATAGGCGGCGCCGGTCGACAGTCCGGCGAATATGCCGCTCGTCCGCAGGAGATCGACCGCGCCGGACATGGCGTAGTCGAAGTTCACCCAGTGCACCCGGTCGTACAACTCATGCCGGACGTTCCTGAATTCGATGGCGCTGCCGATCCCGGCGATGATCATGTCCGGGTCCGATACGTGCTCCGAGCCGAAGGTGACGCTGCCGAAGGGCTGCACGCCGACCAGGGATACGTCTCTCCCCGCTTCGCGCAGATAGGTGGCGATGGCTCCTGTCGAAGCGCCGGAACCCACTCCGCCCACCAGGGCCAGCGGTCCGTCGGGGATCTCCTGAGCGATCGTCCCGGCGACGTCGCGGTAGCCGTAGTAGTGGATGCTGTCGTGGTACTGCCGCATCCAGTGGTACGACGGGTTCGCCTCGAGGATCTCGGCGATCCGCCGGACCCGCAGCTCCTGGTCGAGGCGCAGGTTCTTCGACGGCTCGACCTGCTCCAGGGTGACGCCGAGTATTTCCAGCTGCACACGGAGCGTCCGGTCCACTGTCGTGGAGCCCACGATGTGGCACTTCATGCCGTAGCGGTGACAGGCGAGCGCGAGCGCCTGTGCGTAGATTCCGCTCGAGCTGTCGATGAGGGTGTCACCAGGTTTGACGGCACCCGACTCGAGGAGGTGACGGACCGCTCCCAGGGCCGAATAGATCTTCATCGTCTCGAACCGAAGACAGACCAAGTCCGGCTGCAGTGATATGAGATCCGGTTTCTTGACTGCTTCTGCTATGTGCTCGTACATTCCCGCCTCCTCGTCAAGCAGCCGGCTGGCGACGCATCTTGAACACGTACGTCTGAGGCGGAGACATCCGAAATCGCCGTGGCACGGGTGCGGTGCTGCTCACCCATGGTTCCTCCTCGTTCTGGTCGTGACTGCGGGTCTGGTCGGGATCAACTGCCGGCTACGACCTCGGATACGCGCCGCAGGGGCGCCGGGGCAGGCGGCACGGAAGAGTTGTCATGCGGTGTCCGCTCGGGGAGTGCGCAGCACGTGCGTGACGCCGCCTTCGCTGCCCACAAGCCCCCGTCGCTGATCACGACGGGCACAGGCGGGCTCGGGCGACGTCGCAGAGCATCACATTAATTGAAAATGATTGTCAAGACCGATAGTCGTCACCGAGCGGCGGGACCACGCCACCCCCGCGCCAAGTGGAGACAGTCGACCACCGAGCACCGCCACACCCGGGGGTACCGACTTGCCTCGCCATGCCTGATAGATTAAAACGGTTATCACTTTCATCTGACGTCCAACCAACCCTCTGCCGACTGGCTGGATCGCCCGATCTCTCTCCCGACGCGTCCTTGCCCGGTCACGGCAGGCGGGCGGGCGGACAAGGAGAGGAGTTCCGTGAAGCTGTCCCAAGAGGTCGTGCTGCGACCTCGTCCGATGCGACAGGCACCGACTGGGGTGGGCACCGCCTTTGGGACCTTTGGCGAACTGCTCCAGGGCGTACTGCCGGAGGAGGACGGGGACTTCCTGGTGACACTGCCCGTGGCCCGGTGGACGAGGGCCACGTTCCGGCAGGATCCCGGCTCCATGGACGTGGCGGTCCGGCCATCCCACAAGCGGAAGGCCCTTCAACTGGCACGCATGATCACTGACGAGGCCCTGCAGTCGCCGGGAGGGCTCCTGACCGTCAACAGCGTGATCCCGGAAGGCAAGGGACTGGCCAGCTCCTCGGCCGACCTGGTCGCCACCGCACGTGCCGTGGGACAAGCCCTGAACATCGCGATGCCGGCCTCCCGGATCGAGAGACTGCTGGCGCGCATCGAACCCACTGACGGCGTGCTCTACCCAGCCATCGTCGCCTTCCACCACCGCACCGTCCGCCTGCGCGCGGTCCTCGGGTCCCTCCCGGCCATGGCCGTGGTGGGGATCGACGAGGGCGGCGCCGTCGACACGGTCGACTTCAACCGCATCCCCAAACCGTTCACGGCGGCCGACCGGCACGAATACGTCCGCCTGCTGGACCGGCTCGCCGACGCCATACGCTCGCGGGACCTCGCGGAGGTGGGCACGGTCGCGACCCGGAGCGCGTTGATGAATCAGGCACTTCGGCACAAGTGGTCCTTGGAGCCCATGCGCGAGATCTGCCGTGAGGTCGGCGGGTTGGGCGTGGCCGTCGGGCACAGCGGCACGACCCTGGGCGTGCTGCTGGACACCGGTGACCCCGCGTACACGCACCGCGTCACCGCGGCGGCGCAGGCATGCTCGGAGCTGGCGGGGAATGTGGCGGTCTACCGGACCCTCAGCTTCCGTAACGCCCTCTGCACGGGGTCCGGCCTTCCCGCTCCGGCGTGATTCCGCTTCATGGCAGGTCGAAAGGCAGGAGGATACCGTCGAGCGCGCGGGCACTCGGGGAGTCGACGCCCTCGGGGAGCATGCCGATGGCATCGAGGACGATGCGGCGCAGACGCTCCGTGTTCTCGGCGAAGACCTTGAAGACCTCTTCCCGGGCGACGCTCTCCTCCGCGTCGATGCCCGCGTCCAGATCGGTCACGAGGGCCACGGCGGCATAGCCCAGGGCGAGTTCACGGGCCAGGACGGCCGCAACTCAGGATCGGCGGGCAGAGTGAGCGGGGAGCGCTCCACCTCTACGAACGACAGCGAGCGCGCGGCGAGCCAGTGCCTGAACGACTCGGGCGTGCCGATCGGCTCGAGAGGGTTGACGGGCCGTGGCGACTCAACGAGCTGCGGCCGCTCGGGCAGGACGGCTCGGAAGATCACCTCAGAGAGCGGCTCGACCGCACCCTGCGCCCAGATGGTCGCGGCCAGCCGCCCTCCAGGTCGCACCAGCCGCAGCAACCGCTCCGTTCCCGTGGCCATATCGGGAAAGAAGAAGATGCCCAACGCACACACCACGGAGTCGTAACCACCCCGTGGAGCGGGCCAGTCAACTCGGTGTGGGGCTCCCTCAGTGGTGAGGGCGGCAGGAGCTCAGCCGGACTCGGCCACCGCGTTCGCGCCACCATGGCGCGACTCCGGGGCGACGCCGCGGTAGGCGAGTGTGAGATTGCCCAGGGCGTCGTAGCCGACTTCGGCGTCGACGTCGAAGACGTCCTCCAACCGGCCTCGGGTGAGCACATCTTGCGGCTTACCCGACGCAACGAGGGTGCCTCGGTGCATCAGGATGAGCCGGTCGCAGAACCGGGCAGCCACGGACAGGTCGTGCAGGGCGACCAGGACGGTCTGGTCCGTGGCGGCCAGCAGGTCCATCAGTTCCAGTTGGTGCTTCACATCGAGGTGGTTGGTCGGCTCGTCCAGCAGGATGCCCCACGGCTGTTGGGCCAGGGCACGCGCGATGTGAGCACGCTGGCGCTCACCGCCGGACAGGGTCTTCCACGCCCTTGCTGCCAGGTCGGTGAGCCCCACTCGGGCGAGCGCCGCGTCGATGATCACTCGGTCGGTGGGGTCAAGGTCCCGCCACCGGTCCCGGAACGGGGTCCGTCCCAGCGCGACGACGTCGGCAACGCGCAGATCGCTGTCGGCCTGGGAGGTCTGTTCGACGAACGCGACGTGCTGGGCGATGCGGCGCGCGTTCCATCCGCGGATGTCGTGGCCGTCGTATCGGATCACGCCTTTGGTCGGGGCGCGTAGCCCGGAGACGCAACGTAGGAGCGAGGACTTGCCGGAGCCGTTGGGGCCGATCAGTCCGACCGTCTCGCCGGGCTGTATGTCCACGTCCACGTCCCGGACGATGGTCATGCCCTCCACCGCCCAGCTCACTCGTTCGACCGCGATTCTCACAGCTCTCCTCGTTTGCGCAGGATGAGGAGGAACAGGGGCACCCCGAGCAGGGCCGTGAAGACCCCGACAGGAACCTCCTTGGGTGCGAACGCGACCCGGGCCAACGCGTCGGTCCACACCAGGAAGACCGCGCCGGCCAGTGCCGTGAACGGCAGCAGAACGCGATGCAGTGGCCCGACCAGGAACCGGACCCCGTGCGGCACGATCAGCCCGACGAACCCGATCGCCCCGACGGAGGCGACAGCGACCGACGTCATCAAGGCCGTCGCGCCCAGCAGCACCATCCGCGTCACCCGTACGTTGATGCCCAGCGACGCCGCGGTGTCCGTGCCGAAGGCGAATCCGTCGAGCGCGGTCGCGCACAGCCAGACCACGGCCAGGCCTGTCACGGCGACGACCGCGCAGATGATCGTTGCCTCCCAACGGGCCGACGCCATCGAACCCAGCAGCCAGTAGGTGATCGCGCGCGTGGTGTCGGCATCGCCGGACGCGATCAGGATCAACGAGGTGAGAGCCGTGAAGAGCTGGCCTACGACCACCCCGGTCAGCACGATCCTGACCGAGTCCAGACCGCTGCGGCGCAGCAGCAGCATCAGCAGACCGAAGGACAGGAGCGAGCCGACGAAGGCTCCGCCGGTGATTCCCACCGTGCTTGCGCCGATGCCCAGGAGGACGACCACGACGGCGCCGGCCGACGCGCCTGAGGAGACACCCAGCAGATAGGGGTCGGCCAGCGCGTTGCGGGTGATCGACTGCAGTGCGGCACCGCACACCGCCAACGAGGCGCCGACCACGGCGGCCATGAGAACGCGCGGGGCGCGAAGGTCCCAGATGAGGGAGTCGAGCAACCGGGGCAGCGGCTCGACCGGCAGACCGAGGCGGCTGCCCAGGGCGCGGCCGAGGTCGGAGTAGCCGATATCGCTGGTCCCGATGCGCACCGAGACGGCCAGCGATGCCAGGAGCGCCACGACGCCGAGGAGAGACAACGCCACCCGGCCCCATGCGGCGCGGTGAGTGGTTGGCGGGAGCGAGTCGTGGGCCGGGAGCGAGTCGTGGGCCGTTTCCCGTACGCCTGCGCCCCGGGCTGTCGGATGCAGCACCGACGCCGTGATGTCCGATGGTGCTGACGGGATGGTGGACGGCGTTCCGCCGGCCTGCTTGACGGGGCTAGCGGACATGGCCGAGGTCTTTCATCCCGTCCACGAACAGCCGCAGCGTGTTCACCGTACGCACCGACGGATCCAGTTCGATACCGGGCACCTGGATGATCCGGTTCTTCCGGACCGCCGACAGCCGGGACACCACCGGGTGCTCCCGCATCATCCTGATCTTTTCCTTGGCGCTGTCTCCGGGCGCCCCGCGCTCGGAGAGATCACCGACCACGATCACGTCCGGATCGCGCTGGGCAATCTCCTCCCACGACACCTCCGGCCACTCCTCGTTCACATCGTCGAACGCGTTCCTGGCTCCGATGAGCCTGCTCATGTCGCTGGGCATCCCGCCCTTTCCGGCGACGTAGGGAATGCCCTTGAACGTGGAGTACAGCCATACGACGGACGGTTGACCCTCCAGTTCCTCCCGGGCCTTGGTCGCCTGCGCTGTCGCCTTACGCTGCTCGGACACCAGCGCGGAAGCCCGGTCCTCGACATGGAAGATCCGTCCCAGACTCTCGTAGTCCTGGAACAGTCGCTCGAAAGGCGTTGTGTCGGGCTTGTTCACCTCGGGGCAGTCCACGGCGCTCACGAATGACGGCAGGCCCAACTCCCGCAGTTCCTCACGTGTTCCGACCCTGTCCTTGGTGTACAGGTCGGTGAACGAGGAGACAGCCAGGTCCGGAGCCGCGGCGCGGAGCTGCTCGCCGGTGAGGACCTTGGGACTCAGCACCGGGACCGTGTCGTATGCGGCCCGATACTTCGGCGCGATCTTCGTCTTCAGATTCGACGTCCCCACCATGCGATCCCGCAGCCCCAGCGCCAGCAAGGTCTCGGTCGATGACTGGTCGAGCGAAACGACCCGCTTCGGCGGCTCGTTGAACGAGAGGTTCTGTCCGCAGCTCGCCACCGTCACCTTCTCCGATGAAGCCCCCGGAGCCGATGAGTTCTCCGCGGGACTGGAGCAGCCCACAGCCACCAGGGCGAGCGCGAGCACGGCAGTGAGACGAGCACGGTGCGACATGGGCGTCCTCCGGATTTCGGTACACGGGCGCTGAAGAGCGGCGGAGAGTCAGCCGATAGTGTAGCGACAATCATTTTCATTAGACGCAGTCGTGCAGCGACAGATCCTGGCCGACGCCGCATCAAGGGACGGAGGAGCACCACCAGTGACAGCAATCGTCGGCGTCGCAGGCGTCCGATCCCCTGTTGCAGTCCCAGGGATCCGTCCTGCCTGAAGCGACCTTCTTGCGGCTCCACGACATGCCCCTGCGCGAAAGGACCACACCGGACCGATGCTCATCTCCCAGCAGTCAGCCGTCGGCATCGTCCCCGCCCGCATCGACATCGGGCGCGCGGGCGAAGCCCCTCACCAACTCGCCCACAGCGGTGCCGTCATCCTGACCGGAGTCGAAAACAACGACGACGCGCTCGTCGTCGCGGCCGCCGCGGCCCTCGGTCACCGGCTGCGGCAGCTGTTCCCGCTGCGCCAACGGCGGTCGCACAACGGGAGCCCCGTCCATCTGCATGCCGACAGCTTCGACGTCGTCGTCGACGTGGGATGCGTACCTCACCGACGACGTGACCCCGACGAGGACTACGTCCTCGTTCAGTGCGTCCAGCCCCCGAGTTCGGGCGGGGACTCCTTCCTGGCCGACGCCTACCGGTTCGTGGACGACTGCGCGACTGCGGACCCCGCTCTCCGGGAATTCCTGACCCGGACCGACGTCGACCTCTACGGAGCGTGGGCGGGGCTGCGGGGGCTCCCCACGACACCCCGCGTCGGCAGGCATGTGGAGTACACCCGTACGGGTCGGCGCATCGTCCGGCGCACCGATGGCGCGGTCCCGCTGCACCGGGATCCCGACACCGAACACATTGAGGCCATGCTGGGCCGCTTTCAGGATGCGGTGCGCGACGTGGAAGGGAGCCTTCCTCGCTTCCGGCTTGCCAAGGGAGAAGTCCTGATCCTGGACAACTACCGCTGCTGGCACGGGCGCGATGCGCACACGGGCGACCGGGGCGTCCGTATTCTCACCCTGCGCAGCTCGGACGCTCGCTGACATGGCAGGGACTCCCAGGCATGTTGACCACCCGGGCAACCCCACCCTGTGGGGGCGTCAGTGGCCGTGGTGGGTGAGGGCCGCCCAGATCTGGAGGTCGTCGAGCGGCCTGCCCTGTATCTCGCGGGCTGTCTCGCCCAGTTCGCGCGGGGCGACGCGTTTGCGGGTCGAGCATCCACAGCGGCGCGCAGGGCGCCGGCCGGTGAGCCGGCCGCCTCCGGGGCTTCGGACCGTCCCAGGCCGCTGAGGTAGTGGTGGAACATGTACATCAGCAAGGAGGTACGGCGGTCGTCGACGATCGCCCAGCGGGAGGCCGACCACCGAGGCGGCGCCCGCGCCGAGGAACACCGTCGAGAGGGTCAGCGCCTCGTCGTGGTCGGTCAGGGTGGGGTCGCTGGTGCAGTTGGCGAGCACCACCAGTCCGCCCGCGGCCCTGGGATCGCGTCCGTAGGTGTCCGCCAGGATCTCGGCGACGGTCAGCTCACACGCCGGGTTCGGCGTCGAGTCGAGCTCCAGCCTGGAGTCCGCTGCCGTCGGCCCGGTGGTGGCATGGCAGTTGATCCCGCAAAGACCGGTACGCCCCGGCCGGCCGGCGGGGTCCCGTAGCGCGGGCCGGCTCCGCGACGGTCGTGCCGTCGGGCGCGCGGGCCCGTCGGAGCGTGCGGGGGTGGTCCGGGCCACCGGCTTCGGGCCACGGTCAGTGCCAGCGGTTCCGGACGCGGTCGAAGGTGAGCGTACGGCCCTCCGAGCCGGCCAGGTCGAGCTGGAAGAGCTGCCGGTAGGCGGCGTCCGGCAGGTCTGCCTCGAGGACGATGCGGGTGGCGGACCGGGTGTCCTCGAGCAGCAGCGGACGCTGCGGCTCGGGCACGGACGCGTCCTCGGACCGGCCGAGAGCTCCGGCGACGACCCGCTTCACGGCGCCGTACGCGTCCTGCGCCAGGCTTTGGCCGAGGCTGCCGAGGAAGCCGCTGAGCGGCAGCACGACGAGGACCAGCCACGTCAGTTGCTCGCTCCGGACGGTCTTCACCAGCCGCGCCCGAGCGTCGAGGCCGAGTTCGGACAAGCCGCGGGAGAGCGCGTCCCGCTGTTCCTCGGTGGTCTCGGCACCGAAGTAGACACGGGCGGTCATGGGTGTCGGCTCAGTCATCCGTGTTCTCCCCGAGCTGCCAGATCTGCGCGTTGTGGTCGGTGCTGCCGGTCGCCACGAAACGGCTGTCCGCGCTGAACGCGACGGATGTCACCGGTCCGTCGTGGCGGATGACCAGCGGCCGTTCGCCTTCCGCTTCCTCGCTCATCGCCCACAGGCAGGCCCGGCCGTCGTCGCAGCCTGCTCCCATCCAGCGGCCGTCCACGCTGAAGGCCACCGCGTTCACCGACGCCTGATGCGGGATCAGCCGCGTCGCGGTGCCGTGCGGCAGCGTCCACACACGGACGCAGCCGTCGGCGCCCGCGGTGGCGAAGCGCTCACCGTCCCGGAGGAAGGAGACGGCGTTCAGCAGGCCCGGCCGGTCGAAGGAGCGGACGGGGGTGTGCCTGCCGCGGGTGTCCCACAACAGGATCCGTCCGTCCCTGCCGATGGTGACCAGATGCCTGCCCCGGTGGCCGAACGCGAGATCGGTGACCGGCGCCGACACGGGCAGCCGGTGGACGCAGCGCCCGTCCTCGGTGCTCCACAGTCCCGCGGCCGACCAGCCGCAGGTGGCGATGAGCGTGCCGTCCGGGCTGAACGCGATGCGGCGGGGCTCGGTGACGACGTCGTGGCCGAGGTCGATCGTGGTCACCTCGGTGCCGTCCGCTGCGTGCCAGATCCGTACCGAACGCCTGCTGGACGCGGCCACGAAGCGGCCGTCCGGGCTGAAGCACGCCACGCGCGTCCCGGACGGGAGCCCCAGGCGCAGCTGGTACGCGTCGCGCCCCTTGGCAACGTCGACAACCCGTACGACACGGCTCCCGCCGCCGACGGCTAGCTGTTCCCCTTGCGGGCCCAGGCTCACCGAGTGGACCGGGAACAGGGAGGCGATCGTCCGTACATGGTGGACTCCGGTGAAGGCGCCGACGGAGGCCGCCGCGCCGGGCCCCGGGGGTCGGCTCCCGCGTCGCCGCAGGTCGACTGCCCGTGCGTGCTCCGGCCGGGCAGGCGGGGCGGACTGGGCGGATGTAGGTGGAAGGGTCCCCGTCTCAGGCGCGGGTGCCCCCGCGGATACCTGCGTGGATGCCTGCGCGGGAGACGGCTCCGGCGCGGGATTCGGCTTCGCTGCCGAGGCTTGCACAGGTTCCGGCCGGGGCGCAGGTCCCGGCTCGGGCGCGAGTTCCGGCTCGCGCGTCACGAGTTGCCGCTCACGCGCGCGTACTGGCTCGGGTACGGATAGCAGCTCGGGTACGGATGCGGGCAGCGGCAAGGCGACCGCGGGAGGCGAGGTGACCGGGGCAGGCTCCGGACCGGGATCCCGCGCCGCCCCCCGCACAGGTTCCCCCGTTCCGGGGAAAGCGGCGATGTCGAAGATCCGGCCGCTGGAGGCACGCAGATAGACCATGGGGATACCCCACTCCAGCGACTCCTCCTGCGCGATGCGCATGTTCCGCCGGGCCGCCGTCACGCTGTGGTGGACCGGACTGCCCTCGGCGATCCGCTCGTAGAAGGTGCGGCTGAACTGCCACGCCGCCTCGTCGCTGATCGCGAACTGCATGGCCACGACAGCCGGTACTCCCTTGCGCAGCAGTGCCGCCGCCACGCTGGAGAACAGGTCCCTCGGGTCGGCCCGCCCGGTCCCGCAGGCGTTGAGCACGACGAGCCGGAGCGAGGTGTGCTCCTGGAGCAGGAGCGCGAAGCTTGACGCCGACATCGGTCGGCTGGTGCCCGTCGCCTCGCCGGTGAAGGCGAGCGTCCCCTCGCCCGAGCGGGGGTCGAACCCGCCGTGGCCGATGAAGTGAAGCACATGCGGCTTCTCACCGACCAGCGCCCTCTGCAGGTCCCGCCAGGTCTGGCCGGGGACCCAGCTGAGTTCGACGAGCCCCCTGCGCAGCAGGCCGTCCAGTGCCTCGCGGAGCTGCCGCTGTTCGACCTCCACGTCCAGCCTGGCCAGGTCCGGGGGCCGGCAGACCACCCCGAGAATGCGCAAGGGCGCCGCCACGCTCAGCGGGCGCTGCGGGACCATCAGTTGGAGTTCGCGGATCAGCGGGTGGTCGAAGGCCAGATACTCGTTCGCGGCCGGGTCGTACATGTACTCCCAGGGGAGCCGGGCGAGTTCGGGCGACTGGACCTCGAGGACGATGCGCAGCTCACGTTGCTCGCGTGCCGCCTGATCCCGGCTCGCCAGGAGCAGGGCTTCGGCCCGGCCGCTGAAGAGTGAGGCGTAGAGCCGCTCGCCCAATTCACGGACCGGTTCCTCCTCCGGGGTGGGGATACGGCGGAAGGTGGTGGCCGACAGCATGACGGCTTCCGCGATCCTCCGGAGCAGTGCACGCACCCTGGGATCGGCGGTCAGGAGCGGGTATTCGCTTTGCACGCCGGTGCCCGACGTCGTTCGTATCGTCGAGATCTGTTTGCTGTCTCCGGTCGCATAGACGCTGATGTGGACGTCGAGCGCCTCCATACGCGCTCCCCCCGCTCCTCTTGACGCCCGCGCACATGGGCGAATGTGTGGTGGATGCTACGACTTCCCACGCGGTCGGAGCACGCTTTTCGCACGGAGGCTGCTATTCCGTTCATCGCGGAAACGATCCTCCACCGGAAGGGGCGCTGAAGAAAGCGGAGCGCCCCCCGCGCGCGCCCTCAGCCTCAGTTGTGCTCCGCATGCATCAGGGAATCCGTTTCACGGCGATGCCGCCGGTGCCATGCTGTGGCGGAGAGGTTCCCGCTGGCGATTCCGCGGGAACCGGGGGGAGTTGAACATGGCGGAAGACGGTGCCCTTTCCGAATCACCGGGGCAACTCGGCTTCGGAATAGGCGTGGTGGGGCCCAGCCGGGTGGGGAAGACTTCGCTGATCGTGTCGATCATCGCGGACGCACCGCGCGTTCTCGCCGGGATGCCGGCCTCGCTGCGGGCCCGGGACCCGTGGACCGAGGGCGCGGTCATGCGTCGGCGCAACGAGCTGGACGGGTCGGTCAAGGCGGGCTCGTTCGAGAGGAAAGCGCTGCGTGGCACCGAGAAGGAGGCGTACTACAAGCTCGCCCTGGAAACCGGTATCGCCGGTGTCTCCGTCGACTTGACCCTGCTGGACTTCCCCGGATGGTGGCTCAGCCCGGGAGCGGATATCCGGCGCCCCGAGGAAAACTGGCGCGAATGCCGGGAATTCATGGCGCAGAGCACGGTGCTGCTCGTTCCCGTGGATGCGACCGTGCTGATGTGCAGCACGGAGGCGGACCATCATCGTGCGGCGCCGGAACTGCTGAAAATCGCGCAGGTGGAGGCAGTCGCGGAGGAGTGGGCGACGGAACGGCAGTACGCCGACGAGGAACCCGCGCTGCTGCTCCTGGTGCCGATGAAATGCGAGAGCTATTTCGCCGACAACGGCGGCTCCGTGGACCGTTCCGACGAGCTCTTCGAGGCGGTGAGCAAGAGCTATTCACGCGTGCGGGACGTGGTCCGGATGAATGCCCCGCACGCCCAGATCCTCTACTGCCCGCTGGACACCCTGGGCTGTGTGGAACTTGGCGGGGAAACCGCCTGGGTGCCCGACCGCGAGGACGGCGGACTGCAACTGAGCGCCGAATTCGTGGTGCGCCCTCCTGCCGAGATTTCCGTCGAGGGAGCCGAGGACATCCTCATCGCCCTCTGCCGGAACCTCGCCGAGGCCCGGCGGGCAGTCCAACAGGAGTTCGCGAACGAGGCCGAGGGGACCAGCGCCGAGGCGGCCGAGGCGGCAGCGCGCAGATACGGGTTCATGACGAACGTGAGGATGTGGCTCGACGGCACGCGAGCGGGTCTGAAGGCCGATCAGGCCATCACCGCCGCGCGGGCCAAGCGCATCCAGCGCAAGCTGGAGCACTTCGAGCACATGGTCGATGAGCTTGCCGCCCGGCCCATGGGGCCGCGGATCCGCGAGATGTGAACCGCGAGCCGTGAACCGATTGGCGATCTGCGAGCTGCGAGCTGTGATCCGCGAGCCGTGAGCGGCGAGCGCGGGGGAAGGAACGACCATGCGGGTTCATGTGCTGACCAGGAGCTGGCGCAGACAGGACGACTACACCTGGTTCCCGGGCAGGCCGGAGGACCGGTGGTGGGAGCAGTACGGCGAACAGGCCGACTTCGACTATCCCGTCCTGCTCGTGGAGACCGCCGGCCGGGGACGATGGCGGGCGT
Source organism: Streptomyces sp. NPDC004647 (assembly GCF_040609575.1). NCBI lineage: Bacteria > Bacillati > Actinomycetota > Actinomycetes > Kitasatosporales > Streptomycetaceae > Streptomyces > Streptomyces sp. NPDC004647. The sequence continues at coordinate 77,799 of NZ_JBEXKU010000005.1, forward strand.
ACATCGGCGGCCTGACCACCTCACGGGACGATGCGGTCGGCACACCGATCCGGCTCTCCCTCGCCCTGGACGGTGACTGCGGAGCACGGCCGGAGACGGTGCTCACCGCCGCCCTCGTCGAGGAGTGGCTGAGCGTCCAGGCGGGAGTCACGGCGAAGCAGGACGCCACCGGATGCCTGGACCGGGCCTTCGACGAGGACACGGTCGCCGGTCTGTTCGGCGGCACTCAGGAGGTCGACCGGCTCATCGACTCCGCGCTGAGCGCATACGGAGGTGACGGCGGCCCAGCTCCCGTAGGCGCCCTCTCCGTTGCCGGCTCCTCCTCGCCGGAGTCCTCCTCGCCGCCCTCCTCGCCGAAGTCCTCCTCACCCGAGATCTCCCCGCCCGACGAGTCCTGGGCGGCGGGGCTGGCCGGTGCGGAGGCCCGCGCCGCGTTCGTCGTCCACGCCCGGGGCCTGCTGGCGGGCACCGCCGTTGGCCGGGCCCTCGTACTCAACAGTCTCGGCGGCGGGGACGCGCTGCCCCGGCCGAATGACGCCGAACACCTGATCGTCCTGGCCGACGGCGGCCCGGGAAAGTTCGGCCCGACCCCCGTGGCCATCCGGAGAAAAGCCCCACCGCGGGACACCAATCGACGAGGGTCCGGGCGGCTGGCGCTGGCCGCCCTGACCGGAGCCGCCGTGGGCACGGCCGTACTGCTCCGGCAGGCACTGCGGCTCCTGCGTCGTTCCGTCTCCCGGAACGGGCCCGGCACTCCCCCGCAGCGGGAACGGCAGCCGTAGACGGCCCCCCTGCCGCGCCCTGCTGCGACCCCGTCCGATCGACGACAACTCGAACCCACGGCGGCGGATCCGCGTGCTGCTGCCCCTGCCAGGAGGTCCAGAACCGTGACCGCTACAGCCGCGCCCCGGGTCCGCTTTCCCGGAATTGCTTCCCAGGCCTACGAGCATCCCGCCGCGCAGGCGGCCCTCACCGCGGTCCACAAGGCCAAAGGCGTGGACGAACTGCTGAAGAAGCTCACCGGATCCACCACCGAGGCGGCCCTGCGCATGCACCATCTCGCCTCCGCGGTGAAGGTGGGCGGGACTCAGTTCCGCGGCCTGCACACCCTCATGTCGGAAGCGGCGACAACGCTCGATGTGGCGGAACCACCGGAGCTGTACGTCAGCCGGGGCGCCGGGTTCAACGCGTTCACCATCGGCTTCCGACGTCCGTTCATCGTGCTCGGCTGCGAGCTCGTCGACAGCCTCCACGAGGAGGAGATCCGGTTCGTCGTCGGCCATGAACTGGGGCACGCGGTGTCCGGGCACGCCCTCTACCAGAGCCTGGCCTGGATCCTCGCCCGCGTCGGGGTCAGCGGCCTGTCGAGCGTCCCCGGGGCCGTGCTGATCGCCAAGGGGATCGAACTGGGGCTGTACGACTGGGCACGCAAGTCGGAGCTCTCCGGCGACCGGGCGGGACTTCTCGTCGGCCAGGACGTGGAAGTGGCCGTTCGCACGCTGATGAAGCTCGCCGGTGGCACACAGACCGAGGAGATGAGCGCGGAGGCGTTCCTGGAGCAGGCGGCCGAGTTCGAACTCAGCACCACCGGAATGAAGAACCGGGTCATCAAGTGGATGATGCCCTCCAGCACCCACCCGCTGCTCGTCGTCCGCGCCGCGGAGCTGGACCGTTGGGTACGCGGCGGCGAGTACGGCCGTATCGTCCACGACGGCGACTACCCCATGCGCGGCGAACCCACCTCCGTGCCCAGCCAGTTGATCCGCACGTTCGACAACGTCAGGCACACGCGCAAACTCAAGCGTGACGACGCCGGCCAGCTGACCCGGGACGGCTTCGTACGCCGCTCCTTCGGCCGAGATCCGGAGTAGCCGGGCAGTGACACCAGGCGTGGAACCGGCCCTTCATGGACCGGTTCCACGCGGTGTGGGATGCGTCCCGGTGGACCGGTGGATCCACGCAACACCAGGTTCCCGCAGGCGCGCGGCAACCTCCGCCCCCGGAGCGGCGTCCCCTACCTCGAGGGACGAACGGGCCCGGCCCGGGCAGCTCCGGGCAGCGGCGTCACGCGGACACGAACACCATCAGCCGGTCCACGCCTCCGCACTCGGCTGACACAGGGAAACGGAGCCACTGGTGTACCTCGGCCTCATGACGGCTGTCGCTGCGTCCGTCTGCTACGGCACGGGGTCGGTTCTGCAAGCTGTGGGGGCGCGCAAGTCCGCGCGCCGGGAGAGCGCGGCGGCCTCGGCCGCCGGGGTCACCCAACGTGGCGGACCCAGCCTGTCATCCACCGCCAAGGCCGCCGTGACCTGGGAGTTCATGCTCGGTACGGTGCTGGATTTCGTCGGCTTCGGGCTCGGTGCGCTGTCCGCCAGGATGCTGCCGCTCTTTCTCTCGCAGACCATCATCAGCGCCAATCTGGTGATCACCGCGGTGCTCGGCATCAAACTGCTGGGCATCAGGCTCAGCCGCCCGGAGTGGGCCTCCATCGCCGTGGTCTGCTCGTCCCTCGTACTCCTGGCCACCGCCGCAGGTCCCGAGGGCCACGAGCACACCCCGATATCCACCCACTGGTGGCTCCTCGCGGCCTCCGTGCTGCTGGTCGGCGGCGGCACGCTCGCGGTGCGCCGGCTCGGCTCGCGGGCCGCGATCCTGGCCGGTCTGCTATCGGGTCTGGGATTCGGAGCGCTCGGCGTAGGAGTGCGCGTGCTGGGCGGCGTGGCCCCGTTCGACCCGCTCACCATGGTGTCCGACCCTGCCTTCCACGCCATCGTGGTGGCCGGTGTCGGCGGCATGTACCTGCACACCGTCGCCCTGCAAATCGGCTCGGTCAACGGGGCCACAGCGGCCCTGGTGGTGGGCGAGACGGTGGTGCCCGGCTTCCTCGGCGTGCTCTGGCTCGGCGACTCCTCCCGCCCAGGCTTCGCCTGGGTCGCTGCCTTCGGCTTCCTGCTGGCGGTCGTCGGCGCGGTCGCGGTCGCCTGGTTCGGCGAGCCGGAAGCCGCCGCGGCGGCGGAACCGCAGAAGCCGGCTCCGGCGCTCACGCACAGCTGATCCTGCCGACGCCGCTGCACGCACGCGTGCAGCGGCGGGAGTTGACGGGCAGATCTGACGGCTCCTGCTTCCCGGACCGTACGGGCGGTCGTACAGGCGGCAGCCGTACAACCGACGCCCGTGCGACCGGCGGCCGTACAACCGACGCCCGTGCGACCGGCCGGATCGGACAGCGACCCTCAGGCAACCCAGGCCGGGAGGAGCCTGTCGCCATCCGCAACCGCGCATGCGGGGGCTCCCTGCCCGGCGGCGCCCTCCACGTGTGCACGCGCGCCCGCGCGGGTGGCGACGATCGCGGTGAAACCGGTCCGCGCATCGCTGATCACCCGGCGCCGGACGTCGGCCGGCATCACGACCGTGTCCCCGGTGGCGACCCCGAACGGCTCCCCGCCGAGTTCAACGGTCGCCCCGCCCTCCAGGACGGTCCACACCTGCTCGCTGTCGAAGGCATGCGCGGGTCCGGACTGGCCCGCCCGCATCTCGACCCGCCAAACGGCGAGTCCGGCGGTATCGCCCTGGGTGGACGAGGCGAGGGTGGTCATGACGGCGTTCGGGGGCCGCCGACTAGCGGAGCCCTGACCAGGGTGCCAGGGTGGTGATATGGGTGATACGCGGGTGGTGGTCGAGCGGCGGATCGCGGCACCGGTCGGGCAGGTGTGGGAGGCGCTGACCGATCTGGAGTCGGCTCCGCAGGTTCTCAGCGGGGTGGAACGGGTCGAGGTGCTCACCTCCGGGCCCTTCGCGGTGGGCACCCGGTGGCGCGAGACCCGACGGATGTTCGGGAGGGAGGCTACTGAGGAGATGTACGTGACTGCGGCCGAGCAGCCCGAGCACATCGTCGTCGAGGCCGACTCACGGGGAGCTCACTACGTCTCCGAGTTCACCCTGTCCCCGGAGCCGGAGGACACCACCGCCGTACGGATGGCGTTCTCGGCCACCGAACCCGGCGGCTTCGCCGGACTGCTCACCAAGCTCTTCGGCAAGCTCGGCGCCAGGGCCGTGGTGAAGGCGATGGAGAAGGACCTCGCGGATATCGCCGCGGCGGTGGAGCGCCCCGCCGCTTCCTGAACCTGATCCGGGCGTCCGTTGTCAGTGGTGCCGCTTACGCTCCGCCGTATGAGTTACGCAGACCTGCGCGAACTCCGGACCGCGCTCAGCACCGCCTCCGACATCGCCGTCGGTTTGGAGGCCGTTCCGTCCGGTCATCAGGCGGACGAACTCGTCGTCGCCCTGCGGCGGGCGCTCGCCGCCGTCGGTTCCCTGTCCGCCGAGCGCGGCGCCACGGGGTGCTCCCTGCATCCGCGCGGCGCCGTGGACCCGCTGTACGGGGACCCGGAGGACCCACTGCCGCCCGGCTACGGCAAGTGCCTGCTGTGCAACGACCGCAGAAGGCGGGCCGGCACGCGCCGGGCCGGCTGTCAGAGACCCCGGCGCTGAGAGCCCCTCGCCGACGACGGCCGCCGACAGCGGCCTGCGACAGCCCCCGCCTCGCCGCTACGGCCTACTGCTGTGCCGCGTGCTGCTGGGTCGCCCAGAACTCGTCGAAGGAGAGCAGACCGTCACCGTCGCCGTCGGCGCTGTTGATCACGGCCTGGGCGACCGTTTCGGTCACAAAGGGGTCACCCAGCTGAGCCATCACGCTCTTGTACTCGGTCGCCGAGATCAGCCCGTCCTTGTTCAGGTCGTACCGCTCGAACGCGCGCCGCGCCGCCTCGATGTCCGCCACTGCTCCACCCCTTCGATGTTGCTTTCCTGACGAGCCACACATTATCGGCTCGGTCAGCGGGGGCCTCAGCGGCTGCTGCGGACAAGGCGACAGCGATGGCGACAGCGATGGCGACAGCGACTTCGTCAGCGGAAGATGCCGGTGTGGCCGAGGGAGTAGCGGCCCGGCTGCGGGTAGACCGCGAGCCCGTGCGGGCCGCCGCCGACCGGGATGCGGGCGAGCTGCTTTCCGGTGCGGGTGTCGATCGCGTACACCTCGGAGTCGTAGCGCCCGGAGAGCCACAGCACCTTGCCGTCGGCCGAGACCCCGCCCATGTCCGGGCTGCCGCCCTGCGGCAGCTTCCACTTCTTCGTCAGCTTGCCGCTGGGGAAGTCGAAGACGGAGATCGTGCCCTCGCCGCGGTTGGAGATGTACATCGACTTCGAATCCCGGCTGATGTAGAGGCCGTGGGTACCCCGGCCGGTGGGCATCAGCTTGGGAGTGGTGAATCTGTCGCCGTTCAGGACCCAGGTTCCGTGCGCCATCATGTCGGCGACGTACCACGTCTTCCCGTCGGGCGAGATCTTCACATCCTGCGGCATGGCGCCCTGGAAGGGGAGTTTCTGCTTCCCGATGACCTTCATCCGCTCGGTGTCGACCTTGAGGAGTTCACCGGAGAACTCGCACGAGACGATGAAGTACCGGCCGTCGGGCGAGAAGTCGGCGTGGTTCACGCCGTAGCAGTCGACGGGCACGGTCTTCTTCACGGCCATGGTGTGCGGATCGCGGAAGACCAGCTCGCGGTCGAGGGAGGCCATGACGACCGCGTACCTGCCGTTGGGCGTGAAGTAGAGGTTGTACGGGTCGTGGACCTTCACCGGTTTGCCGGCCTTGCCCGTCGCCGGGTCGATGGGGGTGAGCGTGTGGCCGCGGTTGTTGTTGACCCAGAGCGTCTTCAGGTCCCAGGACGGGACGACGTGCTGCGGCTGGATTCCCACATCGATGGTCTCGACGACCTTGTACGTCTTCGGGTCGATGACCGAGACCGTGTTGGAGTTGGTGTTCGGCACATACACCCGGGACGGGAAGTCCTTCACGACCGGGGACAGCCGTCCCGGTCGGTCCGCGGCGTAGAGGTCCTTCGGATCGAGCACCGGCGGCATGCCGGGCAGGCCGGCCGGAAGGGCCCGCGGTGCGCCGCTCGGCGGCCGCGAGTGGGCGCCGTGGGTGCCGGACGCCTCCGTGCTGCCCTCGGAGGATGCGGCGGCGCAGCCGGAGCTCGCGAGCAGCAGGAGGGCGGCGAGCGCCTTGCCGGCGCGGGCGGTGGTGGATCTCACGCGGTCATTCAAGGCCAGGAGGACCGGTAAGACCGGCATTGCTCCGATCGGGGGCCGTTACGTGTCTTTCCGGCAGTTCATCCAAGGCCACAAGGCCTTCTGACACGGCCTCGGTCCAGCCGGATCACGGCCGCTTGCGCACGACACACGGACGACGGCTGGGCCACGGTCTCTATGGCTCAGCAGTCTCCGCAGCTCCACGGCCTCCGCGACTCCACTCCACGGCCTCCGCGACTCCACTCCATGGCCTCCGCGGCTCAGCGGTCCCCACCGCTCAGCGGTCGGCGACCCGCATCTCGAACCAGGTGGTCTTGCCCCGCGGCAGCAGGTCGACCCCCCACCGGTCCGAGAGCTTGTCGACCAGGAATAACCCCCGGCCGCTGGTGTCGAGCTCATGCACCGGCAGCAGACAGGGCAGCCCGCGGGAGGGGTCGCGGACCTCGATCCGGATCCATCCGCGGCGGCGCAGCATCCGCAGTCCGAAGGTGCGCGCGCCGGTGTGCCGTACGGCGTTGCCGACCAGCTCGGAGACCAGCAGCACGGCGTGCTCGGCGAGCTGCGCGGAGAGGGCCCACTGACGGAGCACCACCGACTGCGTCAGCCGGCGGGCCGTACCGGCGGATTCGGGACGCGAAGGCAGCTGCACCTCCTCGACGGTCGGATTGCCGAACAGTTCGAGCGCTTTGAGCGCCTGCTCCTCCTCGACGGTCGGCACCCGTCGCGCAGCGGCCGTACTGGTACGGCGCCGCGGCTGCTCAACTCCCTCGAGGCCCGCCATGAACCCATCATGACCCGCCCTCACGTGGTTACGGGCTGGAACCAAGGGATTACATTTGCCGGAATCAATGACTCCGGCAACGCCAACGACATATGCCCACGGCAGTGGAACCCCATCCACGACCGACTGAGCAGCGATGACGCCATGCGTACGGGTGATCGCCGAACGTTTCTGGCGGGGGAGTTGCTTAAGGTCGCCTTAAGGTGTGGATAATTCGCCCGCACGGGGGAGTCCCACGAGGGCGTCCGCTGCCCCGTATGGGGATGAACTCGGTCCGGATCAAAGGAACTTGGCCTTGCCGGGCCCCTCTTCGACGAAGCTGCGCATGCCCGTTTCCCGGTCCTCGGTGGCGAACAGTCCCGCGAACCAGTTCCGTTCGATCGCCAGTCCGGTGTCGATGTCCGTCTCGAGCCCGGCGTCGACGGACTCCTTCGCCGCCCGCAGGGCGATGGCCGGGCCCTGGGCGAGCTTCGCGGCCCAGGCGTGCGCCTGCTCGTACACCTCGGCGGCCGGTACGACCCGGTCCACCAGACCGATGGCCAGCGCCTCGTCGGCCTTCACCTGACGGCCGGTGAAGATCAGGTCCTTGGCCTTGGACGGGCCCACGAGCCGGGACAGCCGCTGGGTGCCGCCCGCTCCCGGGATCAGGCCGAGCAGGATCTCCGGCTGGCCGAGCTTGGCGTTGTCGGCGGCGATCCGGATGTCGGCGCACAGCGCCAACTCGCAGCCGCCCCCCAGCGCGTAGCCGGTGACCGCGGCGACGACGGGCTTGGGGATACGGGCGACGGCGGTGAAGGAGTCCTGCAGACCGCGGGACCGGGCCACCATGGCCGCGTGGTCCATGGCCTGCATCTCCTTGATGTCGGCGCCGGCCGCGAATACCTTCTCGCCGCCGTACAGGACCACGGCGCGTACGTCCTCGCGGCTGGTCGCCTCCTCGGCGAGCTCGCGAAGCCGGTCCTGGGTGGCGATGTCCAGCGCGTTCATCGGCGGGCGGTCGAGACGGATGGTGCCGACGCCCTCGGCGACCTCAAGATGCACAGTCATGCCCGCAGGTTAGCGCCCGTTAATGACGCCGGGCCCGGTGCGGTTGGTCACAGCACCGGGCCCCGAGACGGCCGGCCGCCTACTGCGGCGCCTTCCAGTCGTCCCAGTCCATGTTCCAGCCGTTGAGACCGTTCTCCGGCTGGATCTCCTTGTCCTTGGAGTTCTTCACGACGACCACATCGCCGATGCGCGAGTTCTTGAAGAACCACGCGGCCGGAGTCCCGCCGTCACCGCCGCCGCGTGCGTCGAACAGCCCTATGCAGCCGTGGCTGGCGTTGACGCTCCCGAACGTCGGCCTGCCCGCCCAGTAGTTGCCGTGGATGAAGGTCCCGGAGTCGCTCAGCCGCATCGCGTGCGGTACGTCCTTGATGTCGTAATCATCGCCGAAGCCGACCGTCTCACCGTTCATCCGGGTCACCCGGTGCTTCTCGCTGATCACCATCTGACCGTTGTACGTGGTGGTCGCGGGAGCGCCGGCGGTGATCGGGATGGTCTTGATCACCTTGCCGTCGCGCTTGACGGTCATCGTCTTCTTCTTGGCGTCGACGGTGCTCACCTGGCTGCGGCCGACGGTGAACTTCACCTTCTTCACCTGCTCGCCGTACACGCCGGGCCTGCCCTCGACGCCGTCGAGGTTCAGACGGAGCGTCACCTCGGTGCCCTTGGCCCAGTACTTCTCGGGCCGGAAGTCCAGCCGGTCGTTGCCGAACCAGTGGCCCTCGATCGGAACCGAAGGCGAGGCCTCGACCTCTATCGCCTTCTCCACCGCCGCCGGGTGGGTGATCCCCCGGCTGAACCTGATCGACACCGGCATCCCGGCGCCGACCTCGGAGCCGTCCTCCGGCGTGAAGTGGCCGACGAAGGTGTTCTTCGGTACGAACGTCGTGAAGGTGGTGTGTTTGGCCGACCGGCGGCCGTCGGAGTCCTTGGCGACCGCGTCCACCGTGTACTTGGCGGCGGAGCCGAGATGCCCGGTCGGCTTCCACGAAGCGCCGCCCTCGGTGAACTTCCCGGCGACCTTGTTGCCCTTGGAGTCCTTGACCTCTACGGACGTCAGCTTGCCCTTTTCCGCCCTGACCTCGAGCGCTCCGGTGGTCACCACATCGTCGGCGCCGTCCTTCGGGGTGACCTTGACGACCGCCCGCGACGCCTTGGTGTCGACGCCGTCGCCCTTGCCGCCGCCGTCCTTACCACCGCCGCCCGCGCCCGAGCCACCGCCGCAGGCCGTGGCGCCGAACAACAGCGCTCCGGTCAGTACCGCGAGCAGTCCCTGCCCCCTGCGCCGACCCCGCCGTCCGGCCGGCGCCCCCGATATCGGCTCCACGTTCAAGTGAACTCTCCCCTCGCACGGACCACTCACCCGGCCCGGCCCGCATCCCCCGCGCGCGAGAACCAGCGCACGCCGATAGATAACCACACAGACGTAAGAGAGAACTCCCCGTGAATGTCACGGATCAGTCCCAAGTACAGGGCACGGATGCGGACCCGGATCCGGGAGATAACGGGGCCGGGGAGAGGGGGTGCCGACCCGGCTGTCCGGGCGCGGAGTCGGGCACGGAGTCCGGGCTCTGTGTCAGGTCGAGGTGTCAGGTCGACGTGTTCGGTTCACGGCCGAGGTGTCAGTTCAGGGCCGAGCCCGCCCGCCACTTCGCCCAGGACATGTTCCAGCCGCTGAGGCCGTTGTGCGGATCCACCATGCGGTCGGTGCTGCGCACCACTTCCACCACATCCCCGACCAGGGAGTTCTCATAGAACCAGCGCGCCGGGGTCGGCTTGCGGCCGCCGCGCACATCGCGCAGCCCGATGCAGCCGTGGCTGGTGTTGGACATGCCGAAGGTACTGGGCGGGGCCCAGTAGTTGCCGTGCAGGAAGGTCCCCGAAGTGGTCAGTCGCAGGGCGTGCGGCACATCCGGGATGTCGTACGCGTCGCGGAAGCCGACGGTGTCCCCGTCCATCCTGGTCACCGCGTACCGCTCCATCACCACCATCTTCCCGTTGTAGGTGGGACTGCCCGGCGCTCCAGCGCTGATCGGCAGCGTCGCGTGCCGTCTGCCGTCACGCAGCACGGTCATGGTGTGGGCGGCGGCGTCGACCGTACTCGTCTGGCTGCGGCCGATGGTGAAGCGCACCGTGCCCTGCTGGACGCCGTGGATGCCCTGGGACGCCTCCACATCGCGCAGCCGCATCCGGATGGAGACCTCGGTGCCCGGCCGCCAGTACGTACGGGGGCGGAAGTCGAGCCTCCGGCTGCCGAACCAGTGCCCGGCGACCCGCACCGGCGGACTCGCGCTGACCCTGATGCCGCGCTCGACGGCCGCGCGGTCGGCGATGTGCCGGTTGAACTCGAGCGAGACGATCATGCCGGTGCCGACCAGGGCGTGGTGCCCGGGCCGGAAGAAGCCGATGAACCGGTCATCGGGGATGTCGGCGGTGAAGGTGGTGTGCCGCACGGTTCGGTGGCCACGGCCGTCGACGGCGACCGCGTTCACGCTGTATGTGCCCGCCAGTTCGAGCCGGCCGCCGCTCGACGGCAGCCAGCGCCGCCCGTCCCGGCTGATGGTTCCTGCGACCGGCTCGTCCTGCCCACCGTCGATCCGGACGACCCGGACCCGCTCCAGCCGCCCCTCGGCCACCGACACTTCGACCGGATCACCGGGCAGTACGCCATTCGCCCGGTCCGGCGGAACGACCTTGATCCCCTGCGCGCGCGGATGCGGCGGCCCGCCGAACCCGGCCCCGGACCCACCGCAACCGGCCACCGCCGTCAACGCCACCACCACTGCCACTGCCACTGCCACCGCGACGGCGAGAACCGCCCCTGTGCGCCCTACGCGCCCCGCTACCTGTCTCACGCCGAACCCAACGATCATCCCCCTGTGGTGGAAACGTGAGGGCGGGGCCCCGAGCGGGCAGAACAGGTGGGAGGACGGCGGGCCGGGGGACGTCAGGAAGGGACGCCGGGCGCCCTCCCGGGCGGGGTCGTGGTTGCGCGACGGCTCAGCCCGCGGACCGCCGCCCGCCCAGCCACGAGCCGCCGGAGGCGAAAACGTGTCGAGCGCACCCGAGCACGAGGCAGTCACGGGCGGCCCGGAGGGGAACGGCGACGGGCGGATGCGGGGGGCGTCCGAGGCGAACGGCCTGCCGCACGCCGGGGCCGTCACCACACGGACCGCGGGCCCTCCCTCGCCCGCCTCGGGCCCGGACGCCGGCCGCACCACCGCCGTACCGCCTTCGACAGCGACCGGCCCCGCTCGCGGCGGACCGGCGCCCAGCGCCGGGGTGCCCGCCGCGCCGGGGAGTCCGGAGCCGCTCGGTGCCCGGTTCCGGGTCGGGACCGATGGGGTGGCGGGGACCAACTTCGCCCTGTGGGCCGCAGGGGCGGAGGCCGTCGAGGTGTGCCTGTTCGACGCGGACGGCACCGAGACACGCTGTGCGCTCGGCGAGCTGACCCATGAGATCTGGCACGGCTTCGTGCCCGGCGTACGCCCCGGACAGCGCTACGGCTTCCGGGTCCACGGCCGCTGGGACCCGTGGACCGGCGCCCGCTGGAATCCGGCCAAGCTGTTGCTCGACCCGTACGCCCGGGCCGTCGACGGGGATTTCGGGGATTCGGCCGGGGGTTCGGCCGGGGATACGGCCGGGGGGGCGGCCATCGGCTCAGCCGCCGATGACCGCGGTGCCCCCGTGGGACGCGGCGGCGGGCTGCCGCCCGAGGTGTACGGGCACGTACGGGACTGGCCGCATCAGCATGTCGCCGACACCGTCCGCGACGACCGCGACTCCGCCCCCCACGTACCCAAGGGCGTGGTCGTATGGGACGACGACGACTGGTCGGACGACCGCCGCCCCAAGACGCCCTGGGCCGACTCGGTCATCTACGAGCTGCATGTGCGCGGTTTCACCATGCGCCACCCGGGCGTCCCGGAGCGGCTGCGTGGCACGTACGCGGGGCTCGCGCACCCCGCCGCCCTCGAACACCTCACCCGGCTGGGGGTGACGGCCGTGGAGCTGCTGCCGGTGCACCAGTTCGCGCACGAGGACCATCTGCTGCGCCGGGGCCTGCGCAACTACTGGGGATACAACTCCATCGGCTACTTCGCCCCGCACGCCGCCTACTCCGCCTCCGGCACCGGCGGCGAGCAGGTCGGCGAGTTCAAACGGATGGTGCGCGCCCTGCACGCGGCCGGCATCGAGGTCATCCTCGACGTCGTCTACAACCACACAGCGGAGGCCGGGGAGCTGGGACCGATGCTCTCGCTGCGCGGCATCGACAATCGCGGCTACTACCGGCTCCAGCAGGACCCCCGCCGCTACGCCGACTACACCGGCTGCGGCAACACCCTCCACGTCGTGCAGCCGGGCGTCCTGCGTCTGATCACCGACTCGCTGCGCTACTGGGTGACGGAGATGGGTGTCGACGGCTTCCGCTTCGACCTGGCCGCCGCTCTCGCCCGCTCCATGCACGACGTGGACATGCTCTCCCCCTTTCTCGCCGTTATCGCCCAGGACCCGGTGCTGCGCCGGGTGAAGCTGATCGCCGAGCCGTGGGACGTCGGCTCCGGTGGCTACCAGGTCGGGGCGTTCCCGCCGCTGTGGACGGAGTGGAACGACCGCTACCGCGACGCCGTACGGGACTTCTGGCGCGGCGCGCTCCCGGACGTGCGCGACCTCGGCTACCGGCTGTCCGGCTCCAGCGACCTGTACGCCTGGGGCGGCCGCCGCCCCTACGCCTCCGTCAACTTCGTGACGGCGCACGACGGCTTCACGCTGCGCGACCTGGTGAGTTACGAGCACAAGCACAACGAGTCCAACGGCGAGGGGAACCGCGACGGCACCAACGACAACCGGGCCTGGAACTGCGGCACCGAGGGCGAGACGGACGACCCCGCGGTGCTCGCGCTGCGCCGCCGCCAGCTGCGCAATCTGCTCACCACCCTGCTGCTGTCCACCGGTGTGCCGATGCTGGTCGCCGGGGACGAGCTGGGCCGTACCCAGGGCGGCAACAACAACGCGTACTGCCAGGACAACGAGACCGGCTGGCTGGACTGGTCGCTGCTGGAGGAGCCCGGATGGCGCGCCCTGACGGAGCTGGTCTCCCGGCTGATCACCCTGCGCCACGCCCATCCCGTGCTGCGCCGCCGCGCCTTCTTCTCGGGCCGGCCGCAGGGGCCGGACGGGCTGCGCGACCTGGCCTGGTTCACGGCGGAGGGCCGGGAGATGACCGAGCACGACTGGTACGCCCCGACGGCGACCCTGGGTATGTACCTCTCGGGCCACGACATCCCACAGCGCGACGAGCGGGGCGAGCCCGTCATCGACGAGAGCTTCCTCGTCGTCCTCCACGCGGACCCCGAGCCGGGGCGCTTCACCCTGCCGGGGCCGCCGTGGGGCACGGAGTACGAAGTGGTGGTCGACACCTCGCGCGAGGACCAGTCCGGGCCGCCCGGTGCCCGGTATCCGGCGGGTGCTCAGCTTCCGCTGCCCGAACGGTCGTTGTTCCTGCTGCGAGCCACCACATCAGGGGCGGCCGGGGCTTCCGGCGCTTCGGGTGCTTCGGGCACTTCCGGGACGGGCGAGGCGGGCGGGGCGGCCGGGCGGTGATCCGGGGAAGCGGCGCGGGCGGCGCGGCGGGCAGCGGTCACCGACCGCCCGTCGGGCCTGCCGCGGGCGGGCCTGCCGCGGGCGGGCCTGCCGCGGGCGGGCCTGCCGCGGGCGGGTTCGCGGGGTCGGACACTCGCAGGAGAAAACAGGTGAGCACTGTCAGTCGCGAACCGTAGTCTCGCTCGTGATGACTGCCATGTGCACCGAGCCGACGTCCGACGCCCCCCGACAACGTTCCACCGTACGGTCGCTGCTGCGGCTCTGGCCGTACGTACGGCCCGTGCGGGTGCGGCTGTTCACGGCGGCTCTCGTCGCGGTCGTCGCGTCCTGCCTGGGGCTGGTCATCCCGCTCGTCCTGAAGTGGATCGTGGACGGGCCGGTGGCCGGGCGGGATCCGGGCGGGGTGTGGCTCGGAGGCGCGTATCTGCTGCTCCTCGGGATAGGGGAGGCCGGGCTGTTCGGGCTGCGCCGCTGGCTGGTGGCGCGGCCCCTCGCCTCGGTCGAGGCGTCGATGCGCGCCGACCTCTACCGTCATCTGCAGCGGCTGCCGGTCGCCTTCCACGACCGCTGGGCGTCGGGACAGCTGCTGTCCCGGGCGACCACGGATCTCATGCTGCTGCGGATGTTCCTGGCCTTTCCCATGACCTTTCTGCTGGTCAACGGCACGACCATCCTGGTGGGTTTCGCGATCCTACTCGGCCAGGAGTGGACGCTCGGGCTGGTGCTCCTCGCCCCCGTCGTGCCGTTGCTGATCCTGTGCTCCTGGTTCGAGGCGCGCTACTCGGTCGCGGCCCGTACCGCTCAGGACCAGGTCGGCGATCTGACGACGGTCGTCGAGGAGGGCGTACTCGGCATCCGCATCATCAAGGGCTTCGGCCGCCACCGCAGCCAGGCACGGGCCTTCCGGTCGCTGTCCCTCCGGCTGCGCGGGACGGAACTGTACAAGGCACGGCTGCTCGCCGGGCTGTGGGCACTCATCCTCACCCTGCCGGAGATCGCGATCGGCGCGGCGCTGGTGCTGGGGACCGTCCGGGTGGCCGACGGCGAGCTGTCGGCCGGGACGCTGGTGGCGTTCCTGTCGACGGCGCTCGCGCTGCGCTGGCCGGTGGAGTCGGTCGGCTTCCTGCTCGCGATGAGCCAGGAGTCGGCGACCGCCACGGAACGCTACTTCGAGGTCATGGACGAGCGGGAAGCGGCCGATGCTCACACATCGGCCTTCGACGACCGGCCCATGGCCGGGGCCGGCAGTTCCGTCGGGCGGGCCGGCGCCGGGGTGGGTGCCTCGGGGACCGGGCCGGGCACGGGGCCGGCGTCGGCGTCCGCGTCGGCATCGGCGTCAGCGTCAGCGTCAGCGTCAGCGTCCGCGTCCGCGTCGGATGGCAACGCCGTCGGCTTACGGAAGGATCCCGGGGCTCTCGGCGGAGCCGAGGAAAGGACGGATGAGCCGGCCCCCTACCGCCCGGAAGGCGGACTGCGGTTCGAAGGCGTCGAGTTCCGCTACCCGGACGCTCCCCCCGACGCACCACCCACCCTCCGCGGCGTGGATCTGCACATCGGGCATGGCGAGACCATGGCGCTGGTCGGGGCCACCGGATCCGGAAAGACGACCCTCACCGCACTCGTTCCCCGGCTCCAGGAACTGACCGGCGGCCGGATCACACTCGACGGCGCGGACATCACCACCATGCCCCGTACCCGCCTGCGCGAGCTGGTCGCCGTCGCCTTCGAAGAGCCGACGCTCTTCTCCGCGACCGCCGCGGAGAACGTGTCGATGGGCACGGAGGGGGCCGGGGAAGAGGAACTCCTCAGGGCCCTGGAGGTCGCGCAGGCCGACTTCGTGCACGACCTGCCGCAGGGCACCCGCACCCAGGTGGGCGAGCAGGGCCTGAGCCTCTCCGGCGGCCAGCGGCAGCGGTTGGCGCTGGCCCGCGCGGTGGTCGGGCGCCCGCGCTTCCTCGTACTCGACGACCCGCTGTCCGCGCTGGACGTCCACACCGAGGCACTGGTGGAAGCCGCCTTGCGGCAGGTGCTGGCGGCCACCACCGCGCTCGTCGTCGCCCACCGCCCGTCCACAGTGCTGCTCGCCGACCGGGTGGCGCTGCTGTCCGCCGGGCGGATCGCCGCGGTCGGCACCCACCGCGAACTGCTGCGCACCAGCCCGGAGTACCGGACACTCATGTCGGGCGTCCCTGACGACCCGGACGGCGCACCCGCCGCGGATGACCAGCAGCCGGATCTGGAACCGGGGCCGGGGCCGGAGCCGGTACCGGAGGCGGAATCTGAGGCGGAACCTCAGCAGGAGTCAGGGCCGGAGGCCGTCGTCCCCCGCCGCTCCGCGGGCCCGGGCCCCGTATCGGACGAGGCCGCACCGAGCTGCACGACATCCCGGGACGACCCGGCCCCGGACTTCTCGGACGGACCGCTCGGCACCGCCGACTCGGGGTACGGCAGCCCGCAGCACGGCACCGGACTCGACCGGAGCCGCGGAAGCGGTACCGGCGGCGACTTGTCTTCGGGCGGCGGTACGGGACTCGACCGATCCCCGGGAGAAGGGGGTTCTCCGCGATGACCACCACGGTCTCCGGTCACCCGGCACCCGACGGCGACGGCAGCGACGGCCGAAGCGGAGGCGGCGACCGCAGCGGCCCCGAACTCTCCGCCGACCCCACCCCCGGGGCCGACGCTCCCGCCGGCCCGCGCACGACCCGTACCGCGGGCAGACCCGCCGACACGGACGAACCTGCAGCGGACGGGCCGGCAGCGGACGGGCCGGCAGCGGACGAACCAACAGCGGGCGGGCCCCGGCCTTGCCGGGACGCCCCGGCGACGGGCGACCCGTTCGACCGGGACGTGCTGCCCGCCCCCAAAGGTGCTTCCCGCGCCTTGCTGTTGTCCCTGTTGCGGCCCCACCGCGGACGGGTCTGGCCCGCCGTGCTCCTTCTGCTGATGCAGCAGGCAACCGTGCAGGCGGGTCCGCTGCTGGTCGCGTTCGCCATCGACCGGGCTGTCCCGGCGATCCGCGCGGACGACCACGGGCCGCTGACCGCGGTCGCCGCGGCGTACCTCCTCTGCTCGCTCGCCTCCGGCGTGCTGCAGTACACCTTCGTACGCGCCTCCGCGCGCATCAGCCAGGACGTGCTGCTCGACCTCCGGAGCCGGATCTTCCGCCATGCCCAGGCCCTCAGCGTGGACTTCCATGAGCGCTACACCTCCGGGCGGCTCATCTCCCGGGCCACCACCGACGTCGAGGCGCTGCGCGAACTGCTGAACGAGGGGCTGGAGGAACTGCTCGGCGTCGGCCTGTCCATCGTCTACATCTCTGCCCTGCTGCTCTATCTCGACTGGAGTCTGGGAGCCGCCGCCGTGCTCTCCTTCGGACCGCTGTATCTGCTCGTACGGTCCTTCCGGCGGCGGTCGATGGCCGTCTACAGCAAGCGGTCCACCGCGATCGCCGCCGTCATCGTGAAGTTCGCGGAGACGATGAACGGCATCCGTCCGGTGCAGGCGTTCCGGCGCGAGCAGGTCAACGACACCGAGTTCCGGCAGCTCAACCACCGGCACGAGCGGGTGAACGGCGACGCGATCCTGGAGATGGCGCGCTATGTGGTCTCGTCCCGGCTCGTCGCCAACGCGGCGTTGGCGGCCATCGTGCTCTGGGGCGCGTACCGGGTGGCGTCCGGCGGCCTCGCACTGGGCGTGCTCGCCGCGTCCGTGCTGTATCTGCGGAGGCTGTACGACCCGATCGACCGGCTCGGGATGTTCCTCAACTCCTACCAGTCGGCCGCCGCCTCGCTCGAGAAGGTCGCGGGTCTGCTCGCCCAGCGGCCCTCCGTGCCAGAACCGGCCGATCCGCAGCCCCTCCCCGAGCCCCGGCCGGGTCGGCCGGGCCGGCCGGTCGTCTTCGAGGACGTGCGCTTCGCCTACCGCACGGGCGGCGAGGTGCTCCCCCGTTTCGACCTCACGCTCGACGCGGGCCGCACTGTGGCCGTCGTCGGCTCGACGGGCGCGGGCAAGTCCACCCTCGGAAAGCTGCTCGCACGCTTCTACGACCCGACCGAGGGCCGTGTCCTGCTCGACGGGGTGGATCTGCGCGATCTCGCGGCGCCGGAGCTGCGCCGCGGTGTGGTGATGGTGACCCAGGAGGCCTTCCTCTTCTCCGGCACGGTGGCCGAGAACATCGCGATCGGCCGTCCCGACGCGGGCCGGGAGGAGGTCGAACGCGCGGCCAAGGCGATCGGCGCCCACGACTTCATCGCCGCCCTGCCGGACGGCTACGACACGGACGTACGCAAGCGGGGCGGCAGAATCTCGGCGGGCCAGCGGCAGCTGGTGGCGTTCGCCCGCGCGCTGCTCGCCGACCCGGGCGTGCTGATCCTCGACGAGGCGACGTCCTCGCTGGACATCCCCGGGGAACGGGCCGTGCAGCGTGCGATGCACACCGTGCTGCGCGGCCGTACCGCGGTGGTCATCGCGCACCGGCTGTCGACGGTCGAGGTCGCCGACCGGGTGCTCGTGATGTCGGACGGCCGGATCGTCGAGGACGGCACCCCGGACGAACTCATCAAGAACAAAGGGGCGTTCGCCGCCCTCCACGACGCCTGGCAGGACAGCCTGGTCCGGCGCTAGGGCATTGTAGGAGCCGCGACTCGATGCGCAATGTCGACGCTCGATGCGCAGTGAATGCGCAAATCCGGGCTTCAGTGCGCAATGACTCGGACCGACCAGCCCGATCTCTTGTGATCCTTCAGGGCGGGTACGCAAGGCACCTACGGCGGTCGATCCGGTACGACGGCGAGTCGGTACGCGCAGTGCCCTTCGCCCAGCTGCGCTTGGCGGATGTCGCCGAGTCGGCGCCGTGGCGGCGGGTCCGGTCGGTAGACGGGCAGGGCCCACGACTCGGGTGCTATTACGCGTCAGCGGCCACGGGCGGGCATGTGGTCTACGAGACCGTCTGGAGCCGGCCCGTCTGCTGCCGGCCGGCTTCGACCCGGCGGTGCGAGGATCTTTGCCCGGCTGTGTCGGCTGGTGGCCCCGGTCGGTTGACCGGGCACGGAGCCATGTCCCGGATTTTCTGCTGGTGATGTGGTCGGGGCGGTGCGGGTGGTCGACGTGAGGCCGATGGACCGGCTGAGCGATCCCAAGATCGCGGGAGGCGCTGGTCCGGCCGGATCAAGATGCTCGAACGCCAGACCTACGGCCGCGCCGACTTCGAACTCTCAAACGACGTACGATCCCGGCCAGTTGACAGGCTGCGCTGGGAAGGGCCGAAGGGGCCGATCGGGCGTCCACCACATGGTGTGAGGAAGTTCCGCTCTCGTTCACTTGTGCCGTACCTGATCGTTTCTGCGTGGAATCTACTCACCGGTTGGCCGGAAACAGTTCGCTTTGGGGAGCCTTATCGGCCAGCTGCGGCGGTCCTACTCTCTCTTCCCGGTGACCAGTTGGCACGTAGCACGGATCGCTCGCTCGCTCTTCCTTGGATGAAGGAGTAGATGTGGATCGTCGTACTCTTCTTCGTGCCGCCGCCGTCGGCGCCGGCGCAGCGGCCTTCTCCGGTTCGCTGTGGCGGCAGGCCGCCGCCTATCCCGCCCTGCCCGGCCCCAGCCCGTACGGGTCCCTGCAGTCGGCCGACGCCAACGGCATCATGCTGCCGGCAGGCTTCACCAGCCGGGTGATCGCCCGCTCGACTCAAAAGGTGGCCGGCACCAACCACACCTGGCACAAGGCCCCGGACGGCGGCGAATGCTTCGCCGACGGAACCGGCTGGATCTACGTCTCCAACGCCGAGGTCGGCAGCGGTGGTGGCGGGGTCAGCGCGGTGAAGTTCAACAGCAGCGCCGCCATCACCGGGGCATACACCATCTTGTCCGGCACCAACCGCAACTGCGCCGGCGGCTCGACCCCGTGGAACACCTGGCTGTCCTGCGAGGAGGTCGACACCGGCTACGTCTACGAGACCGACCCGTGGGGCGTGAACCCCGCGGTCCAGCGGGCGGCGATGGGCCGGTTCAACCACGAGGCCGCCGCCGCCGACCCGGTCCGCAAGGTCATCTACCTGACCGAGGACAAGTCGGACGGGCGCCTTTACCGGTTCGTGCCCACCACCTGGGGCGCCCTGTCGTCGGGCACCTTGCAGGTGCTCAAGGAGGTCTCCGGCGTACTGTCCTGGGCGAACGTGCCCGACCCGGACGGCAGCCCCACCGCGACCCGCTACCAGGTGTCCGGGGCGAAGGTGTTCAACGGCGGGGAGGGCTGCTACTACCGGTCCGACATCTGCTACTTCACCACCAAGGGCGACAACCGGGTCTGGGCCTACAACGCGGCCGCCAACACCCTGGCCGTGGTGTACGACGACAACGTCTCCGGCGCCCCGCTGACCGGTGTGGACAACGTCATCTCCGCCGCCGTCGGCGACCTGTACGTGGCGGAGGACGGCGGCAACATGGAGATCTGCATCATCACCCCCGACGACATCGTCGCCCCGTTCCTGCGGGTGACCGGCCAAAGCTCGTCGGAGATCTGCGGGCCGGCGTTCAACCCCGCAGGAAACCGGCTGTACTTCTCCTCCCAGCGCGGCACCTCCGGGTCCAGCAGCGGCGGCATCACCTACGAGGTCACCGGCCCGTTCCGCACCTCCCTGTGACCAACACCGTCCGCATCGATCAATGACCGGGGCGGCGCGGGCTGTCCATACTCCACCGCAGCCCGCGCCGCCCCACCCACACTCAGCACGGCGAGCGCACCTCCAACACTGGCGGGGCACGCCAACGCCGGGTTCGTCGCCGCCGTGGGCGACCACAAGCCTCCAGGGTCCCGCTCACCTGCGCTGACCCCACCACCCATATCTCCGGGCTCGCCGCTCTGCCGAGAGTCGGCGAGAAGCGAGCCCCCACCCCGACTCCGGACTCTCGTCCCCGGCTGACGCTCCCCGCCCCGAATCCCCGTCATTTCCAGGAGTCCTCAGTGAACCCTGCCCTGTTCCCAGGAGGAATTGTGTCTCGTTCCCGTGCCCTGTCCCGGAGCCGCTGGTTCGGCCTGACCGCTGCGACACTGGCCGCCGTCGCACTGTCAACGACGGCGACAACCCCGGCTCACGCGACCCCGCCCAACATTCCCAGCAAAACCACCGCACAGTCCGAGCTCAACGCACTGACGGTTGCGGCCGAAGGCAGCATGACCGGCTATTCGCGGGACTTGTTCCCGCACTGGATCACCATCTCCGGAACCTGCAACACCCGCGAGACGGTGCTCAAGCGCGACGGCACAAACGTGGTCGTCGGCAGCGACTGCTACCCGGACTCGGGCAGCTGGCACAGCCCGTACGACGGCATCACCGAATACGCCGCGTCCGACATCGACATCGACCACGTGGTCCCGCTGGCCGAAGCCTGGCGCTCCGGGGCCGGCTCGTGGACGACCAGCAAGCGTGAGGACTTCGCCAACGACCTCGCCTACCCCCAGCTCATCGCGGTGACCGACAACGTCAACTCCTCCAAGGGCGACAAGGACCCGGCTGCCTGGAAGCCGCCGCTGTCCTCCTACTACTGCACCTACTCCAAGATGTGGATACGGTCCAAGTACCACTGGGGCCTGACCCTCCAGTCCAGCGAGAAGACCGCGCTGCAGAGCATGCTCAACACCTGCTCGTCGTGACCGAACTCGAGTCCGCCTTCACCGCTCCTCCTGATGGAGTGTGGACCGACGAGGTCGGCACGATCACCGGCGAGCTGGAACTGCACACGGTCTGCACCGACAAGGGATTGCTCATCGCCCGTGTTCGCTACGCCGGCGCGCTGGAGTGGTACACCGTCCGCGGTGGTCAGGCCCAGCTAATCGACATGCGCGATCACCACGCCGTGCACCAGTTGCTGGTGAACGTGCTCCATTACCCAGGCAGCTGAGCAACACCACCAACACCCACGCCCGGCTGGTCCACACTGATCAGCCAGGCGTGGGTGTCAGCACGTCCATGCGACCCCAGCCGCAGCTGTCGGTGACGGCTGGCGCGGGTCGCCACGCGGATGCGGGAGCGGTCTCGATGGACAATCCACCCGGGAGACGAGGCAGCCCCGTCCGTCGGTGCCGGTGCCGGCCGGCGGAAACTCCGGAATTCGGGTTCGGTGGGCGGTCGATCCACGGTTTCGTGAGCAGTTCCGCGTGATCACGAGCATCATCCGAGCAAAAGCCGGGCGATCACGAGCATCAGTGACGTTCAGTGATGGTCAGTTGCCGGATGCTCGCGGCTTTCCCCACTGGGCCGACCGACGGTCCAGGCTCGCCACGCCGTCTGCCAGTCGTCCGGACCGCTGGTGGGGATGGTGGAACCTGCCCAGGCGATGTAGCCGTCGGGACGGACGAGCAGTGCGGGGCCGGGGTCGGTGCGCCGGGCCTGCGCCACCGTGGTGTCGACACGGGGGGCGTCCATTTCGCGGATGAGCAGGAAGCCGGGGGTCCGCTGCAGTTCGGTGAACAGCGGGGGCCCGGAAGACGCGGCACAACCCCCGCCCCCGCACGTACGAGCGCCGCCGCGGCTGGAACCCACTCACGAAGAACTCAGTGGCCGACCAGTCCTGGCCGCAGCCCTTACGACCCCTCGGACGCGAGGCGGGGCGCCGGAGGCCTCGGCGTACTGTCCCGGGCCCACTCCGCCGACACGGTGAAGTTCGCCTCGGTGGCGGCCTTGGCGATGACCGCCCCCGCCTCCGCCGTGATCTTGATTCCGAACTGGACGCTCACCCGGTCAGGCGGCGCGGCCAACCCCCGCACCTGCCCGACCACGGCCTCGATCGCGGGGCGCATCCGCACCAGCGCCGTCTGCAGCGTCTCGGACGCGGTCTGTACGGCCTGCCCGGAACGCCCGGTGTCCACGACCCGGCCGCCCCTGCCGCCCCGGCCGTCCGGTCCGCCCTCTCCGGCCTCTCCGCCCCGACCGTCCTGCCCGACCGGCCCGCCCGACCGGCCCCATCCGCCCGGTTCGGCCGTCGGTCCGTCGTCCGGCACCTCCACGAACACCGAACCGCCGCCGTCCAACTCGAACCGTACGATCTGCGTCACGCCGTCCGCCCCTCCACCCATGGTCAACACCCTTCCCCACAAGGGATTTCGGGATAGTGCCCAGCATGGCACCCGGCTACCCGCGAGAGGCTGAGACCCGGGGCGCAGCCGCCGCACCGCGGGCCCCGGGACGGCAGGCCCGTTCGCTATCCGGGCACGGCTCTTTGGCCAACGGACGTTTTCCGGCCAACTTGTTGACGCGCTCCTGACATCCACGCAGCCTGATGTCACTCTTCCCTCGACCGCCCAACAGCGCCCCCCACAGCCTCAGCGCTGCGTCCCGGTCCGCACCTCGGCACGTCTCCCCCCAGGTACCACCTGTTCTGCCAGGTTCCACCTGTTCTGCGAACTGCTGTGTTCTGCCCGGCGGCATACCCCTGCCTTCCGGTCCCCCTGGCCACGCGACCCGGCGTGACCGCAGCAGAAGGAGTCCGCGTGAGACGCACCCCCCAGGCCCCCCGTCGCGCAGCGGCCGGGGCTTCTCCTGCCGGACGGCGGCGTGCCGTCACGACCGGCGCGCTGGTCGCCGTCACGGCGCTGGTCGCCGTCGGTGTCCAGACAGGACCCGCCAGCGCGCGGCCGGACGGTACCGCCCAGGCCGCCAAGGCCTACGCGCAACCCGACCCCGGCGCGCTGCCCGCCAAGCTCTCCCCCGCCCAGCGGGCCGAGCTGATACGCGATGCCAACGCGACGAAGGCGGAGACCGCCAGGTCCCTCGGCCTCGGCGCCAAGGAAGAACTGGTCGTCCGCGATGTCGTCAAGAACGCCGACGGCACGACCCACACCCGCTACGAGCGCACCTATGCCGGACTCCCCGTTCTCGGCGGCGACCTCATCGTCCACGAGACGGGGGCGGGAAAGGTCGAGGGCGTCACCAAGGCCGTCAAGTCCCGTATAGCGGTACGGGACACCAGCGCCGCCGTCACCGCCGGGGCCGCCGAGCAGCAGGCCGTCACGTCGGCGAAGGCGGAGGGCTCGAAGCGGACCGAGGCCTCCCGGGCGCCCCGCAAGGTGGTCTGGGTCGCCGACGGCAAGCCGCTGCTCGCCTGGGAGACGGTCGTCGGCGGACTGCAGCACGACGGCACCCCGAACGAGCTGCACGTCGTCACCGACGCGCGGACCGGGAAGACGCTGCACGAGTACCAGGCGGTCAACGAGGGCACCGGCAACAGCCAGTACAGCGGCCAGGTGACCATCGGCACCGCACCCTCGTACACGATGACCGACACCACCCGCGGCAGCCACAAGACGTACAACCTCAACCACGGCTCGTCGGGCACCGGAACGCTCTTCTCCGACCCCGACGACGTCTGGGGCGACGGCAATCCGTCCACCGCCCAGACCGCGGGCGTCGACGCCCACTACGGCGCCGCGCTGACGTGGGACTACTACAAGAACGTGCACGGCCGCAGCGGCATCCGCGGCGACGGCGTCGGTGCGTACTCCCGCGTCCACTACGGCAACAACTACGTCAACGCCTTCTGGCAGGACTCCTGCTTCTGCATGACGTACGGCGACGGCTCGGGCAACGCCAAGCCGCTCACGTCCATCGACGTCGCGGCCCACGAGATGACCCACGGCGTGACCGCGGCCACGGCCAAGCTCGTCTACAGCGGTGAGTCCGGCGGCCTCAACGAGGCGACCTCCGACATCTTCGCCGCGGCCGTCGAGTTCAACGCGAACAACCCCAAGGACGTCGGCGACTACAACGTCGGCGAAAAGATCGACATCAATGGCAACGGCACCCCGCTGCGCTATATGGACAAGCCCAGCAAGGACGGCTTGTCCAAGGACAACTGGTACTCCGGTATCGGGAATGTCGACGTCCACTACTCCTCGGGCGTCGCCAACCACTTCTTCTATCTGCTTTCCGAGGGCAGCGGCCAGAAGGTCGTCAACGGCGTCTCCTATGACAGCCCGACGTACGACAACCAGCCGGTTCCCGGAATCGGGAGGGCCAACGCCGAGAAGGTGTGGTTCAAGGCGCTGACCGAGCGCATGAGCGCCAACACCAATTACGCGGGAGCCCGTACGGCCACCCTGCAGGCCGCCGCGGACCTGTTCGGCCAGGGCAGCGCGACGTACAACACGGTCGCCAACACCTGGGCGGCGGTGAACGTCGGCACCCGGGTCTCCGAGGGCGTCTCCGTCACCAACCCCGGCAACCAGAGCAGCACCGTGGGCCAGCCCGCCGGCCTGCAGGTCAAGGCGACCAGCAGCGCCTCGGGCGCGCTGCGCTACTCGGCGACCGGCCTCCCGGCCGGCCTGTCCATCAACTCCTCGACCGGCCTCATCTCCGGTACCCCGACCACCGCGGGGACCAGCAATGTGACGGTCACGGTCACCGACTCGGCCAACAAGACCGGCACCGCCGCCTTCACCTGGACGGTGAGCACCAGCGGTGGCGGCAGTGTCTTCGAGAACACGGACGACGTCGCGATCCCGGACGCGGGGTCCGCGGTGAACTCGCCGATCAGCGTCAGCCGCACCGGCAGCGCGCCCAGCGCCCTCAAGGTCGACGTGGACATCGTCCACACCTACCGCGGTGACCTGGTGATCGACCTGGTCGCCCCGGACGGCACCGCTTACCGGCTGAAGGGATCGAGCGCGTTCGACTCTGCGGACAACGTCAAGGCGACCTACACCGTCAACGCCTCCTCGGAGGTGGCCGGCGGGTCCTGGAAGCTTCGCGTCCAGGACGTCTACGCCCGGGACACCGGCTACATCAACAGCTGGAAGCTGTCCTTCTGACGGGTAGTTGAGGAAAACCCCACGATCGGGCGGCGTCCGGGGAGCATCAATTCCCCCGGACGCCGCCCTCGTTCGTTTCCACGTGTATCGCTCTCGTCGCTATGCGCACGGTCCACGTGCGCCGGCCTCGTTCGTATTCCGAACCCTGATCTTTGGGTAACGGACCATTTCCCGCCAATGTGTTGTCAGACCCATGACATCCATGCGGTCCCAATGGCACTCTGCCCAAGCACCACATCAACACCAGCACCTCCTACCCCCCACACTTCAGGAGGAGTTCGAGTGAGCTCTGCCCACATATCCCGTAAGTCCCGCGCCAGACTCGCAGCCGCCGCATTCGCGGCAGGCGGTCTGCTCGCCGCGGGTGTCGCCAACGGCTCGGCCGACGCCGCACCGGCCCGCGCCGAATCGAAGGCCCGGCCCGCCGACTTCTCCGCCTCGCAGCGCGCCGAACTGCTGCGTGACGCCAACGCCACCAAGGCCGCGACAGCGAAGTCGCTCGGCCTCGGCTCGCAGGAGAAGCTGGTCGTCCGCGACGTCGTGAAGGACGCCGACGGCGCCACCCACACCCGTTACGAACGCACCTACGACGGCCTTCCCGTCCTCGGCGGCGACCTCGTCGTCCACGAGACGAAGAGCGGCAAGGCCGAGGGCGTCACCAAGGCCACGAAGGCCGAGATCCGGGTCGCCGGCACCAAGGCCGCCGTCTCCCCCGCTGCCGCGGAGAAGAGCGCGGTCGAGTCCGCCAAGGCGGCCGAGGGCTCCAAGGCGGCCAAGGGCGCCGAGCCCCGCAAGGTGATCTGGGCGGCCTCCGGCAAGCCCGTCCTCGCCTGGGAGACCGTCACCGGCGGCGTCCAGAAGGACGGCACGCCCAGCGAGCTGCACGTCGTCACCGACGCCCAGAC
The DNA here is from genome assembly GCF_040609575.1 of Streptomyces sp. NPDC004647. NCBI lineage: Bacteria > Bacillati > Actinomycetota > Actinomycetes > Kitasatosporales > Streptomycetaceae > Streptomyces > Streptomyces sp. NPDC004647. The sequence continues at coordinate 104,034 of NZ_JBEXKU010000005.1, forward strand.
CGGCAAGAAGCTGTACTCGTACCAGGCCGTTCACACCGGCTCCGGCGAGAGCCAGTACAGCGGCAAGGTCGAACTGGGCACCTCCAAGTCCGGCTCGGAGTTCTCGCTCACCGACGCCGACCGCGGCGGCCACACCACCAGCGACCTCGGCCACGGCCAGTCGGGCGAGGGCAAGCTGGTCACCGACGCCGACGACACCTGGGGCAACGGCAAGCCCGACGAGCCGCAGACCGCCGCCGTCGACGCCCACTACGGCGCGGGCCTCACCTGGGACTACTACAAGACCGTGCACGGCCGCAGCGGCATCAAGGGCGACGGCAAGGGCGCATCGACCCGCGTCCACTACGGCAACAACTACGTCAACGCCTTCTGGGACGACAGCTGCTTCTGCATGACGTACGGCGACGGAGAGGGCAACGCCAAGCCGCTCACCTCCATCGACGTCGCGGCCCACGAGATGACCCACGGCGTCACCTCCGCCACCGCCGGCCTGGAGTACAGCGGTGAGTCCGGCGGCCTCAACGAGGCGACCTCCGACATCTTCGCCGCGGCCGTCGAGTTCAACGCGAAGAACGCGAAGGACGAGGGCGACTACAACGTCGGCGAGAAGATCGACATCAATGGCAACGGCACCCCGCTGCGCTACATGGACAAGCCCAGCAAGGACGGCTCGTCCAAGGACGACTGGTACGAGGGCGTCGGCAACGAGGACGTGCACCACTCCTCCGGTGTCGCCAACCACTTCTTCTACCTGCTGTCCGAGGGCAGCGGCGCGAAGGAGATCAACGGCGTCAAGTACGACAGCCCGACCGCCGACGGCTCCAAGGTCGAGGGCATCGGCCGGGACAAGGCCGAGAAGATCTGGTTCAAGGCCCTGACCACCTACATGACCTCGACCACCGACTACCACGCGGCGCGCGAGGCGACGCTGAAGGCCGCCACCGATCTGTACGGGGCCGACAGCGCCGAGGCCAAGGGCGTCGGCAGCGCCTGGGCCGGCGTCAACGTCAAGTGAGCGAGTGAACGGTCGAGCGAGTCACCGTGACCGAGCGACCGACACCGAGTCGCCCTGACCGAGTGACCGAGTGACACATGAGACCGGGCGGTGCCCGGGGGCGTCCTTCCTCGCCCCCGGGCACCGCCCTTCCACATCGGTGGGGAGCCCGCGTCCGCGCTGTCGGCCCGCATCCACATCTGTGGGCCCGAGTCCGCCCGGCGCGCCGACGGCGACCGACGGTCAGCGCAGCAGCACTCCGGCCGCCTCACGCGTGGCCTCCGAAGGGGCCGCGACCAGCCCGGTCTCCGCGCTGCCGGCCAGCAGCGGGTGCGCGGGCAGGATCCGTACGGTGTAGCCGAACGGGCCGGTCCGGTTCAACACGAGCGGCCCCTCGTACAGCCGGCGGCCCTCCGTGTCCGTTCCACCGGCCGGTTTCAGCGCCACCGCCACCGCGTCCCTGATCCGGTCCTCGGCGTCGACCCGCCCCGCCACGGCCTGCACCTCCACGTCCTCGGGCCTCAGACCGTCCAGCGCCACCCGGACCCGCAGCGACAGCGTGGACCCCAGCTCCGCGCTGCCGCCCACCTCCATGGCCGCGCCGGCCTCCACATGGTCGACCGCGACCCGCGGCCAGGCCGCGCGCACCCGCGCCTTCCACGCGGCCAGGTCCCGGGCCGCCTCGGCGTCGAGCGCGCGGTGGGAGCGGGCGGCCGGGGCGTACAGCCGCTCCACGTACTCACGGACCATCCGCCCGGCGAGGACCTTGGGGCCGAGCGAGACCAGGGTCTGCCGGACCATCTCGATCCAGCGGTCGGGCAGTCCGCTGCGCCCCCCTTGGTCGTAGAAGCACGGCGCGACCCGCTCCTCCACCAGCTTGTAGAGCGCGTCCGCCTCGAGGTCGTCCCGCCGCTCCTCGGTGGTGGCCGAGCCGTCGGCGGTGGGGATCGCCCAGCCGAAGTCGGCCTCGTACCACTCGTCCCACCAGCCGTCCAGCACCGAGAGGTTGAGGCCGCCGTTGAGGGCGGACTTCATTCCCGAGGTGCCGCAGGCCTCCAGCGGGCGCAGCGGGTTGTTCAGCCAGACGTCGCAGCCGGGGTAGAGCTTCTGGGCCATCGCCATGCCGTAGTCGGGCAGGAAGGCGATGCGGTGCCGCACCCGCGGGTCATCCGTGAACTTCACCAGCTCCTGTACGAGCCGTTTGCCGCCGTCGTCGGCCGGATGCGCCTTGCCCGCCACGACGATCTGGACCGGCCGCTCGGAGTGGAGCAGCAGCCGCATCAGCCGGTCCCGGTCGCGCAGCATGAGGGTGAGCCGCTTGTACGAGGGGACGCGGCGCGCGAAACCGATGGTGAGCACGCCGGGGTCGAGGACATGGTCGATCCAGCCGAGTTCGGCGGTGCCGGCGCCGCGCTGCCGCCATGACGTGTACAGCCGCTTCCGTACCTCCTCCACCAGCTGTTCGCGCAGCGTCCGGCGCAGCTCCCACAGCTCGGCGTCGGGGATGTGGGCGAGGGCGTCCCAGCGCGGCGCGGCGCCGGTGGCGAGGGCGTCCTCGGCCCGGTCCACGCCGAGCCGGCCGGCGCGGAGCCGGCGGACCTCGGGGGCGACCCAGGTCGGTGCGTGCACCCCGTTGGTGACGGAGGTGATCGGTACCTCCTCGGGGTCGAAGCCGGGCCACAGACCGGCGAACATCTCCCGGCTGACCTTGCCGTGCAGGGTGCTCACACCGTTGGCCCGCTGGGCCAGGCGCAGCCCCATCACGGCCATGTTGAAGAGGTTGGACTCGCCGCCGGGGTAGGTCTCCATGCCCAGCTGGAGGATGCGGCCGAGGTCGACACCGGTCAGCTCGCCGCCGTCGCCGAAGTGGCGGGCGACGAGGTCGCGGTCGAAGCGGTCGATGCCCGCGGGCACCGGGGTGTGGGTGGTGAAGACGGTTCCGGCGCGTACGGCTTCCAGGGCGGCGTCGAAGTCCAGTCCCTGTTCGCCGAGTTCGCGGATCCGCTCCAGGCCGAGGAACCCGGCGTGCCCCTCGTTGGTGTGGAACACCTCGGGCGCGGCGTGCCCGGTGAGCCGGCAGTACGCCCGGACGGCCCGGACGCCGCCGATGCCGAGCAGCATCTCCTGCAGGAGCCGGTGTTCGCTGCCGCCGCCGTAGAGCCGGTCGGTGACGTCACGCTCGCCGGGTCCGTTCTCCTCCACATCGGAGTCGAGCAGCAGCAGCGGCACCCGGCCGACGTGCGCCTGCCAGATGTACGCGTACAGGGACCGGCCGCCGGGCAGGGCGAGAGCGATCTGGCTGGGCCTGCCGTCGGACTCGCGGAGCATGGACAGCGGCAGCTCGTTCGGGTCGAGCACGGGGTACTGCTCCTGCTGCCAGCCGTCGCGGGAGAGGGACTGCCGGAAGTAGCCGTGCCGGTAGAGCAGTCCGACGCCGATCAGGGGGGCACCCAGGTCGCTGGCGGCCTTGAGGTGGTCACCGGCGAGGATGCCGAGGCCGCCGGAGTACTGCGGAAGGGCTGCGGTGATACCGAATTCGGGCGAGAAGTAGGCGACGGCGGCGGGCAGCTCGGGGTCCGCGCTCTGGTACCAGCGGGGGCCCGCGAGGTAGTCCTCCAGGTCGTCGGCCGCGGCCGTGAGCCGACGGAGGAATCTTCGGTCCTCGGCGAGAATCCCCAGCCGGGCGGCGGACACCGAGCCGAGCAGCCGCAGCGGGTCGCCGCCGGCGGCCTGCCAGCCGTCCGGGTCGACGGCCTGGAAGAGCTCACGGGTCTCGGGGTGCCAGGACCAGCGCAGATTGCGCGCCAGTTCGCTGAGCGGTCGTAGAGGTTCCGGAAGGACGGGGCGCACGCTGAATCGACGAATGGCCTTCACAGTTCCTACCATTTCAGGGCGAGCGGCTGATTTCAGGACTGCACATCCGAATTGCAGGCGGCCTTCACAATTCCCGCCATCTCGGGGCGCGCACCAGGCAGCAGGGGCGCACATCCGGACTGCGGGTGGCCTTCTTCCAGCGACGGTAGCCGCGTCCCGCCTCCGTCATCCACGGCGCGCGCCCCGCAACGCCTCCATGCGCCCGAACGGTCGCAATGCCCCAAGGTGGCCGGAAATCGCCGCACCCTGCCCGCACGCTCCTCCGGCCGCGTGGCCGATTGCTGCTGCACAAAGTCTTGTACCGGCCGGTAGATAAGGAGACGCTGACGCACATCGAGTCGAGGTCGACGAGGGGAAAACAGCACATGGCACTGACGCGAAACCATCGTCTGCGGCTCACCGGAGCTGTGACAGCGGTCTCCACGGCGGCGGTACTTTCGGCCACCCTGCTACCCACGAAAGCCGTCGCCACCGAAGAGCGAATAGTGGGCGCCGGGTCGCCCGGCGCGGTCGGCAACAGTTTCATCGTCACGTTGAAGTCCGGCTCCGATGGAGTCGACGCGTCTTCCGAAGCGGGCAAGGACCTGGCTCGGAAGTACGGCGCGAAGGTGGGTCACACGTACACCTCCGCCCTCAACGGCTACGCGGTGAAGGTCGACGAGGCACAGGCCAAGCTACTGGCGGCCGACCCGATGGTGGCCTCGGTCACACAGGACACCGAGATCTCCATCGATGGCACCCAGAAGAACCCCCCGTCCTGGGGCCTCGACCGGATCGACCAGCCGAGCCTGCCGCTGAACAATTCCTACAGCTGGCCGGACAGCGCCGGCTCGGGCGTGAAGGCGTACGTCATCGACACCGGTGTGCGCACCTCGCACGCGGACTTCGGCGGCCGGGCGACCAGCGGTCATGACTTCGTCGACCAGGACAACGTTGCCGACGACGGCAACGGCCACGGCACGCATGTGGCCGCCAACATCGCCGGCAGCTCGCACGGCGTGGCGAAGAAGGCGGACATCGTCGCCGTACGAGTGCTGGACGACGAGGGCTCCGGCACCACCGCGCAGGTGATCGCCGGCATCGACTGGGTGGCCAAGCACGCCCAGAAGCCCGCGGTGGCCAATATGAGCCTCGGCGGTGTCGCCAACCCCCAGCTGGACGAGGCCGTACGCAATGCCATCGCGTCCGGCGTGACCTTCGCTGTCGCGGCGGGCAACGACGGCGTCCCGGCGGACCTCTTCTCACCCGCCCGGGTGAGTGAGGCCATCACCGTCGGGGCGACCGACCGGAGCGACAACCGGGCGTCCTTCTCCAACTGGGGCTCCAAAGTCGATCTGTTCGCGCCGGGTGTCGACATCACCTCGGCGTGGAACTCCTCCGACTCGGCGACGAAGACCATCTCCGGCACGTCGATGGCCACCCCGCACACGGTGGGCGCCGCCGCTCTCCACCTCGCCGACCATCCGACGGCGTCCCCGGCCGATGTCGGCAAGGCGCTGACGGCGAAGGCGGCCTCCGGCAAGGTCAAGAATCCGGGCCTGACCTCCCCCAACCTCCTGCTCCAGGTGAACAACTGACCGACTGACAGCAGAAAACGACGGTCCCGGACCGGTCCCGCCCACTCGGCGCGGGACCGGTCCGGGCTTTTTGCCATTACGCCCCGGTAGCACACCTGTCGCCGGATTGGCCTCCCATTCCCCGTGGGCAGGCTCCTTGGCGGTAACGAGTCTCGCGCCACACGCCACACCGAGCAGGACCCAGTCGGCCACCTGAGTGAACGCGGACAGGAGCTGCCATGCCCGCAGCCAACACATCGTCAACGAAACAGATAGAAAGTACAAAAGCCCACAAAGTGGCTGACACTGCAACACCACCAGGTGATCCCGTGATCGGACGCATTCCCGTTCTGGACATCCGCCCGCTGGTCGACTGCGGGCGCCGCCCTGCGAAGGCGGTGGTCGGCGAGAGTTTCGAAGTCAGTGCCACCGTCTTTCGCGAAGGGCACGACGCCGTCGCAGCGAATGTGGTCCTCCGCGATCCGGCCGGACGCGCCGGCATGTGGACCCCCATGCGCGAACTCGCTCCCGGCACCGACCGCTGGGGCGCCGAGGTCACGCCCGACGCCGAGGGCCGCTGGACGTACACGGTCGAGGCCTGGAGCGATCCGGTCGCCACCTGGCGGCACCACGCCGGGATCAAGATTCCCGCCGGGATCGACACCGCGCTCGTACTCGCCGAGGGCGCCGCCCTGCACGAGCAGGCCGCTGCCGGGGTCCCCAAGAGCGAGGGGCGCGAGTGCGTGCTGCGCGCCGTCGACGCGCTGCGTGACGAGGGGCGGCCCGCCGCCGCACGGCTGTCCGCGGCCCTGGCTCCCGAGGTCGTCGCCACCCTCCGCCGCCATCCGCTGCGCGAACTGGTCAGCACCTCCCGCCCGCTGCCCCTCCAGGTGGAGCGGCAGCGGGCGCTCTACGCTTCGTGGTACGAGCTCTTCCCGCGCTCCGAGGGCGCGGTCTTCGAGGAAGGACGGCCTCCGGTCGGCGGGACCTTCCGTACGGCCGCCGAGCGGCTGCCCGCCGTCGCGGCGATGGGCTTCGACGTCGTCTACCTACCGCCGGTCCACCCGATCGGCACCGCCTACCGCAAGGGTCCGAACAACTCCCTGTCGGCCGGGCGCCACGATGTCGGCTCCCCCTGGGCGATCGGCTCCGCCGAGGGCGGGCACGACGCGGTCCACCCCCGCCTCGGCACGCTGGAGGACTTCGACCACTTCGTGAAGAGGGCGCGCGATCTTCGGATGGAGGTCGCGCTGGACTTCGCCCTGCAGTGCTCGCCCGACCACCCCTGGGTGGAGAAGCACCCCGAGTGGTTCCACCACCGGGCCGACGGCACGATCGCGTACGCCGAGAACCCGCCGAAGAAGTACCAGGACATCTATCCGATCGACTTCGACACGGATCTGAGCGGGATCGTCCGCGAGACGCTGCGCCTGCTGCGCTTCTGGATGGGCCACGGAGTGCGGATCTTCCGGGTCGACAATCCGCACACCAAGCCGGTGTCCTTCTGGGAGAAGGTCATCGGCGAGATCAACCGCAACGACCCAGACGTGATCTTCCTCGCCGAGGCGTTCACCCGGCCCGCGATGATGCACACCCTCGCGGCCATCGGCTTTCAGCAGTCGTACACGTACTTCACCTGGCGCAACACCAAGCAGGAGCTGACCGAGTACCTCGGCGAACTGTCCGGCGACGCAGCTTCGTACATGCGCCCGAATTTCTTTGTGAACACCCCCGACATCCTGCACGCCTACCTCCAGGACGGCGGGCGGCCCGCCTTCGAGGTGCGCGCCGTCCTCGCCGCCACGCTCTCCCCCGCCTGGGGCGTCTACGCCGGGTACGAGCTGTGCGAGAACACACCGCTGCACCCCGGCAGCGAGGAGTACCTGAGCTCGGAGAAGTACGAGCTGCGCCCGCGCGACTGGGAGGCGGCCGAGCGCGAGAACCGTACGATCGCGCCGCTCATCTCCACGCTCAACCGGGTCCGGCGCCGGCATCCCGCGCTCCAGCAGCTGCGCCACCTGCACTTCCACCCGGTCGACAACGACGCGGTGATCGCCTACTCCAAGCGCGCCGGAGGCGGCAGCCAGGACACCGTTCTCACCGTCGTCAACCTCGACCCCCACCACACCCAGGAGGCCACGGTCTCGTTGGACATGCCGGAACTCGGCCTCGACTGGCACGAGTCCGTGCCGGTGCGCGACGAGCTCACCGGCGAGACCTACCACTGGGGCAGGGCCAACTATGTGCGCCTCGAGCCGGGCATCACGCCCGCGCACGTTCTCACCGGCTGGGGATCCGGGAGCCCGCGGCACCAGCCGTCGGCAGCCCGGCCCCAGGGAGAGCACAAGGCCCTGCGACCGTCCTCACCGATCGGAGGGTCACCCACAACATGATCGTCAACGAGCCCGTCCAGGACACCTTCGAGGACACTCCGGCCAAGGACCGCGATCCCGACTGGTTCAAACGCGCGGTCTTCTACGAAGTGCTGGTGCGGTCCTTCCAGGACAGCAACGGCGACGGCGTCGGCGACCTCAAGGGGATCACCGCCAAACTCGACTATCTGCAATGGCTGGGCGTCGACTGCCTCTGGCTGCCGCCGTTCTTCAAGTCGCCGCTGCGCGACGGCGGCTACGACGTCTCGGACTACACCGCGGTGCTCCCGGAGTTCGGTGATCTCGCCGACTTCGTGGAGTTCGTCGACGCCGCGCACCAGCGCGGTATGCGCGTGATCATCGACTTCGTCATGAACCACACGAGCGACCAGCACGAATGGTTCCAGCAGTCGCGCAGTGACCCCGACGGGCCGTACGGGGACTACTACGTCTGGGCGGACGACGACAAGCAGTACCAGGACGCCCGGATCATCTTCGTCGACACCGAGGCCTCCAACTGGACCTTCGACCCGGTCCGCAAGCAGTACTACTGGCACCGGTTCTTCTCCCACCAGCCGGATCTCAACTTCGAGAACCCGGCCGTCCAGGAGGAGATCGTCTCGGCGCTGCGCTTCTGGCTCGACCTCGGCATCGACGGGTTCCGGCTCGACGCAGTGCCCTATCTGTACGCCGAGGAGGGCACCAACTGCGAGAATCTGCCGCGCACGCATGAGCTGTTGAAGCGGGTGCGCGCCGAGATCGACACGCACTATCCGGACACCGTGCTGCTCGCCGAGGCCAACCAGTGGCCGGAGGACGTCGTCGACTACTTCGGCGACTTCCGCAAGGGCGGCGACGAGTGCCACATGGCCTTCCACTTCCCGGTGATGCCGCGGATCTTCATGGCCGTACGGCGCGAATCCCGCTACCCCGTCTCGGAAATCCTCGCCAAGACCCCGGCCATCCCCTCCGGATGCCAGTGGGGAATCTTCCTGCGCAACCACGACGAGCTCACGCTCGAAATGGTCACGGACGAAGAGCGGGACTACATGTACGCGGAGTACGCCAAGGATCCACGGATGCGCGCCAACATCGGCATCCGCCGGCGGCTGGCCCCGCTGCTGGACAACGACCGTAATCAGATCGAGCTGTTCACCGCTCTGCTGCTGTCCCTGCCCGGCTCGCCGATCCTCTATTACGGCGACGAGATCGGGATGGGCGACAACATCTGGCTCGGCGACCGCGACGCGGTGCGCACACCGATGCAGTGGACCCCGGACCGCAACGCGGGCTTCTCCTCCTGTGACCCCGGCCGGCTCTCGCTGCCGACCATCATGGACCCGGTCTACGGCTACCAGGTCACCAACGTGGAAGCGTCGATGAGCAGTCCGTCGTCGATGCTGCACTGGACCCGCCGGATGATCGAGATCCGCAAGCAGAATCATGCCTTCGGCCTCGGCTCGTACACCGAACTGCCCTCCAGCAACCCGGCTGTACTGGCCTTTCTGCGCGAGTACAAAGACGATCTCGTTCTGTGCGTGAACAATTTCTCTCGTTTCGCGCAGCCGACCGAACTCGATCTCCAGGCCTTCAACGGCCGGCATCCGGTGGAACTGATCGGCGGGGTGCGCTTCCCCGCCATCGGTGAGCTGCCCTATCTGCTGACGCTCGCCGGACACGGCTTCTACTGGTTCCGGCTCCGCAAGCCGGGAACCGCCGTCACGACGGCCAACGCAGCCGTCACGAGCTGACGGTCACCGCCCACGGCGGAATGGCATATGCGGATTCCGCAGGGAATTCCATTTCCGGTTTCCACCGGCCCGCCGTGGGCACTCTCACCTAGTACCGCGCAGCGAATAGGCCAATCGCCTTACCTGTACGGACGATCCTCACCCGACACGTCCCGCACCGCCGGACAGCTATTGCCGCAATCCGGGACACTCTGCCCATTCTGTGGTGTGCCCGGGGAAAGGACGCGACGCCATGTCGGAAGGCTCGACCCGCGCCAACCCGACCCGTGCGGCCACGGCCACCCCTGTCCCCGTGGCTCCGGCCATCGGGCCTCCCAGAGCGGTGCTGCCCTCGCTCGTACCGCTGCTGCGCGAATGGCTCCCCCGGCAGCGGTGGTTCGCCGGCAAGGGCCGACCCATCACGGGCTTCTCCCTCGTCTCCGCCACGGAGCTGCTGCCCTGCACGGCGAGCGGCGCCACCCCCGGTCTGCTCCATCTGCTCGTTCAGGCCCAACAGACGGGCCCACCGCGGGCTCAGCCCGGCGAGTCGGACTGCTATCAGCTGCTGCTGGGCATCCGCTCCGCGCTGCCCTCGCAGCTCGCCCACACGCTGATCGGCCGGCCCACCGGCGGCCCGCTGCACGGCCGTACGGTCTACGAGGCCCTCCAGGATCCGCGGCTCGCCGGGCTGCTGCTCGAACGGCTCAGAGTGCCGGGACGGCTAGGCGCGCTGCGCTTCACCCGGGCTCCCTCGACGGCCATTCCCTCCGGGCTCACGCCCCGGCCGATCGCCGTGGAGCAGTCCAACTCCTCGGTGGTGTACGGCGATGCGTACATTCTCAAGGTCTTCCGGCGGGTCGGTGCCGGGATCAACCCCGATCTCGAGCTGCCGCTCGCCCTGGCTGAAGCCGGATGCCGGCGGGTGCCGCACCCCACCGCGTGGTTCGAGACGACCGCCGAGTCGGCGCAGCCGGGCGGGCCGGCGGCCGAGCCGCTGACCCTGGGCGTCCTGCAGCCGTTCCTGCCCGGCTCCGCCGACGGCTGGCAGCTCGCCCTCAACTCCCTGTCCGTACGCGCCGACTTCACGAGTGCGGCACGCGCGCTGGGCCGGGCCACGGCCGAGGTGCACACCGCGCTGGCCGCCGCGCTGCCCACCGCGGTGCTCCGCAGACAGCAGATCGACGTACTCGCCGCGGGTATGACGGAACGTCTGGACGCTGCCGCGGCCGCGGTTCCGGCGCTGCGGCCCTACCGCGACCGGCTGCGCGCCGCCTTCCACGACTTGGCCGCGCTGGGCAGGCGCGGCCGCACGTGGCCGGCGCAGCGGATACACGGCGATCTGCACCTCGGGCAGACGCTGCGGACCGCCCAGGACGGCCGTTGGGCGCTGATCGACTTCGAGGGGGAACCGGCCCGGCCCATCGCCGAGCGGCGCCGGCTCCAGCCGGTGGCCCGCGACATCGCGGGCATGCTGCGCTCCTTCGACTATGCGGCCCGTACGCACCACCCGGCACCGGACACCTCGGCCTGGGCCCAGGAGTGGGCGCTGCAGAACCGTGCCGCCTACTGCGACGGCTACGCGGCGGCATCGGGCGTCGACCCGCGCGACGAGCCGGAGCTGATGCGCGCCTACGAGACCGACAAGGCGGTGTACGAGGTGCTCTACGAGGCGCGGCACCGGCCGGACTGGCTGCCGGTCCCGATGGCGGCGATCCAGCGCCTGGCGGGAATGCCGGACGGTCTGCGCGGGCCGGCCGGGTCGGCGGGCCGGAGGGCGGCGGAGGGGCGGCCTGCCGGGGGACGTCGGCCGGCTCCGGACATGCCGCCCGCGCCGCCCGCATGACTTCCCGGCACCGGGCTACCCGTCGCCCGGCGGGGCGCCGGTCCGGAACCCCGTCCGAGCCCCGGTCCCCGATGCCCTGTGCGAGGCCCGGCCCGATGCCTCGTGCGAGGCCCGGTCCGAAGCCCCGTGCGAGGCCCGGTCCGGAGCCCGGTCCGGTGCCCCGTCCGAAGCCGGTCTCCCGTGCCCGGGAGCACGTCCCGCCGCTGAAGTGCGTACGCCCGCCGTTCGCTCGTCCGAGGAGGACCCACCCGTGAGCCCCCGTCGTCCCTCGCCCCACCCCCGCCCCTCCCAACCCCCCGTCGCCCGCCCCGCGAACGCGCCGCGGCCCACGGCCCCTCCTGCAGAGCGGCCGGCGCGCGAGCGTGACCGGCCGGCTCAGGCGGTCCCGGCGCCGGTCCAGGCGGCGGTGCCCGCGCCGGAGGTCCGTCCCGGTGTCCGGGCCGCGCCGCCGCTGGACCCCGGGGAGCGGCACCGGCTGCTCAGCGGCTCGCATCACGATCCGCACGGGCTGCTCGGTGCTCACCAGGCCACCGGCGGTGTCCTCTTCCGCGCCCTGCGCCCGTTCGCACGCTCCGTCGCGGTCGCCGCCGACGGGCTGCGCGCCGAACTGGTCTCCGAGGGAGACGGTCTTTTCGCGGCCGTGCTGCCGCTGAACGCGGTCCCGGAGCACCGGCTCCTGGTGACGTACGGCGGAGAAGGCGGAGACGGCGGCAACGGCGACAACGAGGCCGGCGGACAGGACACCCACGCGGCCGAGGAGATGGAGTTCCACGACCCGTACCGCTTCCTGCCCGCCCTGGGGGAACTCGATCTGCATCTGATCTCCGAGGGCCGCCACGAGCAGCTCTGGCAGGCCCTCGGAGCCCACCCGATGACCCATCAGGGCGTGACCGGCACCCGGTTCACCGTCTGGGCACCGAGCGCCCGCGGCGTGCGTATCGCCGGGGACTTCAACTACTGGGACGCCACCGGGTTCCCGATGCGCTGCCTCGGCTCCAGCGGCATCTGGGAGCTGTTCCTGCCGGGCGTCGGCGAAGGCGCGCTCTACAAGTTCGAGATCGCCCGCCCCGACGGATCCCGTACGCTGCGCGCCGATCCGATGGCCCGCCGAACCGAGTGCCCGCCCGGCACCGCCTCGGTCGTCACCGCCTCCCACCACACCTGGGACGACGAGGAGTGGATGGAGCACCGCGCGGACCGCCGGGCCCATCAGTCGCCGCTCTCCGTCTACGAGGTCCACCTCGCCTCCTGGCGGCCGGGGCTGACGTACCGACAGCTCGCCGAGCAGCTGCCCGCGTACGTCAAGGACCTCGGCTTCACCCACGTCGAGCTGATGCCGGTCGCCGAGCATCCGTTCGGCGGCTCGTGGGGTTACCAGATCACCTCGTACTACGCGCCGACCGCCCGGCTGGGCTCCCCCGACGACTTCAAATACCTCGTCGACGCCCTGCACCGGTCCGGCATCGGCGTGCTCGTCGACTGGGTGCCGGCGCACTTCCCCAAGGACGACTGGGCGCTGGCCCGGTTCGACGGGACGCCGCTGTACGAGCACCCGGATCCCAGCCGCGCCGAGCACCCCGACTGGGGCACGCTCGAGTTCGACTACGGACGCCGCGAGGTCCGTAACTTCCTTGTCGCGAACGCCGTCTACTGGTGCGAGGAGTTCCATATCGACGGCCTGCGGGTCGACGCGGTCGCTTCGATGCTCTACCTCGACTACTCGCGCGAGGACGGCCAGTGGTCGCCGAACGAGTACGGCGGCCGCGAGAACCTCGACGCCGTGAGCTTCCTCCAGGAGATGAACGCGACCGTCTACCGGCGCTGCCCGGGAGTGGTGACGATCGCCGAGGAGTCGACGGCCTGGGACGGCGTCACCCGCGCCACCCACCATGTGGGGCCGGGCGGCTTCGGCGGGCTCGGCTTCGGCCTCAAGTGGAACATGGGCTGGATGCACGACTCGCTCGGCTATATGAAGCACGAGCCGGTGCACCGCAAGTACCACCACAACGAGATGACCTTCTCGATGGTGTACGCGTACAGCGAGAACTACGTGCTGCCCATCTCCCACGACGAGGTCGTGCACGGCAAGCAGTCGCTGGTGACGAAGATGCCGGGCGACTGGTGGCAGCGCCGGGCCAACCATCGCGCCTATCTGGGCTTCATGTGGGCCCACCCGGGCAAGCAACTGCTCTTCATGGGGCAGGAGTTCGCCCAAGGGGCGGAGTGGTCGGAGGTGCACGGCCCGGAGTGGTGGCTGCTGGACGACACCTATCACTCGGCCGGGGACCACCGCGGCGTACGCGACCTGGTGCGCGACCTCAACCGCGGCTACGCCGATCATCCCGCCCTGTGGGAGCGGGACACCGACCCGTCGGGCTTCGCCTGGGTCGTGGGCGACGCGGCGGAGGACAATGTCCTCGCCTTCCTCCGCCTCGACGCCTTCGGCAACCCGCTGCTCTGCGTGAGCAACTTCTCCCCGGTGGTCCGCCACGCGTACCGGCTCGGCGTCCCGGAGCACGACGCCGGGTGGCAGGAGATCCTCAATACGGACGCGGCCCGCTACGGCGGCGGCGACGTCACCAACCCGGACCTGCTGAAGCCCGAGCCGACTCCCTGGCACGGCCGCCCGAGCAGCATCCTGCCCGCCCTCCCGCCGCTGGCGACGATCTGGCTGCGGCCGGCCTGACACTCCGCTGCGCCCACTCGCCCCGACCACAGGCCGTTCACCGTGACGGGCTCACCGGATGGGCGCGGGTGGACGAGTAGCGGCCCGTGGCAGCGGCTTCCGTGGCGGACGACCGGTCTCCTCATTCCTTGAGGACCGGTCGTCCGCCGGGCTGCCGCACCGCGGGCCGTCCCGTCGGCGAAGGAGCGGTCAGACGGTGACCGACTCCCTGGCGGGGTCGCCGCGCTGCTCCGGAACCTCGGCGGGCGGAGCGCTGTGCCCGTCGTCCACCAGCGTCTTCTCGTCGAACGGCAGCTTCCCTGTGAGCACTTCGTCCACCCGTGCCCGGTCGATCTCCTTGGTCCACGTACCGACGAGCACCGTCGCCACCGCGTTGCCCGCGAAGTTCGTCAGGGCCCGCGCCTCGCTCATGAAGCGGTCGATACCGACGATCAGGCCGACACCGTCCAGCAGCTCGGGCCGGTGCGACTGGAGGCCTCCCGCGAGAGTGGCCAGGCCCGCGCCCGTGACGCCCGCGGCGCCCTTGGACGCGATGACCATGAAGATGAGCAGTGAGATCTGCTGGCCGATCGAGAGCGGGTCGCCCATTGCCTCGGCAACGAACAGCGAGGCCATGGTCAGGTAGATCGCCGTGCCGTCGAGGTTGAAGGAGTAGCCGGTCGGCACGGTGATGCCGACGACCGGCTTGCTCACACCGAGGTGCTCCATCTTCGCGATCAGCCGCGGCAGCGCCGACTCCGAGGAGGAGGTCGAGAGGATCAGCAGGAACTCCCGCGCCAGGTACTTCAGCAGCGCGAAGAGGTTCACCCCGGCGACCAGCCGCAGCAGCGCGCCGAGAACGACTACCACGAAGAGCAGACAGGTGACATAGAAGCCGATCATGATGACGGCGAGGGACTTGAGCGCGTCGAGGCCCGTCTCCCCGACCACCGCGGCGATCGCGCCGAAGGCACCGACCGGCGCCACCCACATGATCATGGCGAGGACGCGGAAGACCAGCCGCTGGATGTGGCCGACACCGCGGAGCACCGGCTCGCCCGCGGAGCCCATCGCCTGGAGGGCGAAGCCCACCAGCAGCGCGACCAGCAGCGTCTGAAGCACCTCGCCGCCGGTGAAGGCGGAGACCAGGGTGGTCGGGATGATGCCCAGCACGAAGTCCGCCGTGGACCCGGCGGCGCCCTCGGCCTCCGCCGCACCCGCGCCGCGGACGGCCTCGGTCAGCTGGAGCCCGGAACCGGGCTCGAGGATGTTCCCGACCACCAGGCCGATCGCCAGCGCGACGGTGGACATCACCATGAAGTAGCCGAGCGCCAGCCCGCCCACCGCGCCGACCTTGGCGGCCTTCCGTACGGATCCGACGCCGAGCACGATCGTGCAGAAGATGATGGGCGAGATCATCATCTTGATCAGGTTCACGAACCCGGTGCCCAGCGGCTTGAGCTCGACGGCCGCGCCGGGGGCGGCGAAGCCCACCGCGATACCGAGAAGCACGGCGCCGATCACGGCGATATAGAGGTAATGGGTCCGGTCGCGCTTCTTCGCCTGTCCCGGCTTTCCCTTGCTCTCCGGCGGTTCCGGCTGTTCCGGCGTCGGTCCCTGTGGCAGAGTCTGCGCAGCCACGGTTGTCTCCTTGTCCTGGCGCAGTACGTGCGGCTCACGTCCTGGACGATCCCGGCGAATATCCATCACCGTGTGACCGGGGTCACCCTTGCGTTCATTTCGTTCACAGACCGTTTCCCGCGGTACGTCCACCGACGGGCACACTGGCGGCATGCGCACCCCCCGGCCCCGCAGCCTGGCAGGCCAGCTCTTCGCGATGCAGGTCGTGCTGGTGGCTGCCGTGGTGGCCGGGTGCGCGGTCTTCGCGTACATCACCGCACGGCACCAGGCCGAGGACTCGGCGCGGCGCCAGACGACCGCCGCGGCGCGGGCCGTCGCCGGATCACCGTCCGTACGGGCCGCGATCCGCGGCGACGATCCGACGGCCGGCCTCCAGCCGTACGCGGAGCAGGTCCGCCGGGACACCGGGGTCGCCTTCGTCACGATCATGAACCCGGACGGCATCCGCTGGACCCACCCCGTGCCGGAACGGATCGGCGGGCAGTTCCTGGGGCACACCGGGCCGGCGCTGCGGGGCAGGACGTTCACCGAGACGTACACCGGCACGCTCGGTCCCTCCGTGCGTGTGGTGACTCCGGTGCGGGACGGCGGGCGCATCGTCGGTCTGGTCAGCGCGGGCATCACGGTGAAGAAGATCAGCGATCAGGTGGAGCAGCAGGTGACCGCGCTGCTCGGGGTGGCGGCCGGGGCGCTGGTGCTCGGCGGCATCGGTACGTACGTGGTCAACGCCCGGCTGCGGCGTCATACGCATGGCATGAACGCGGGCGAGCTGAGCCGGATGCACGACTACCACCAGGCGTCGTTGCATGCGGTGCGTGAGGGGCTGCTGATGTTGGACGGGCAGCGGCGGATCGCGCTGATGAACGATGGCGGGCGCGAGTTGCTGGGCCTCGACGCCGATCTGCCCTACCGCGACGTGGTGGGCCGTACCGTCGCCGACCTCGGACTGCCCGCCCCCCTCACGGGCGCCCTGCTGGCGGCGGAGCCGCGGGTGGACGAGGTGCATCTGACCGCCGACCGGATCGTGGTGGTCAACACCTCCCCGGTCTCCAGCGGTGAGAAGCGCGGCACGGTCGTGACGCTCCGGGACCACACCGAGCTGCAGGCGCTGTCGGGCGAGTTGGACTCCGTACGCGGCTTCGCGGAGGCGCTGCGCTCGCAGGCTCACGAAGCGGCGAACCGGCTGCACGCCGTCGTCTCGCTGATCGAGCTGGGGCGCGCGGACGAAGCGGTGCAGTTCGCCACGGCGGAGCTGGAGTTGGCGCAGGCGCTGACCGACCAGGTGGTCGCGGCGGTCGGCGAGCCGGTGATGGCGGCGCTGCTGCTGGGGAAGGCGGCGCAGGCGAACGAGCGCGGGGTGGAGCTGGTCCTCGCCCCGGACAGCAGCATCGACGACGGGGTCCTGCCCGGCTCACTGCCCGCGCGGGATCTCGTGACGGTGCTCGGCAATCTGATCGACAACGCCGTGGACGCCGCCGCCGAGGGGACCGGCTGGGACCCGGCGCGGGGCCGGACCGTGCAGCCCGGTGCCGGGGCCGGGAGCGGGGTCGGGGCGGTCGGGGCCGGGGCCGGGGTCGGCGAGGAAGGCCACGGGACTGTCCTCAGCGGGACCGGCAGGCCGGGCGAGGGCATACGCGATGACGTACGCGAGGGCGTACGCGATGACGTGAGCGGGGATGTACGCGAGCCCGAGCGCGTACCCCAGCCCGTGCGCGGGGACGTGCGCGGGGAGCGCCGCCCGCAGGTCACGGTCACCGCGCGGGCCGACGACGGCGAGCTGCTGCTACAGGTGGCGGACACCGGCACGGGTGTGGACACGGACGATGTGGACGAGATCTTCCGGCGCGGCTGGAGCACGAAGGCCCCGGCGTCCACGGCCGGCGGTCTGGGCCAGGGCCGGGGGCTCGGCCTGGCCCTGGTCCGCCAGGCCGTACGCCGCAACGGCGGCACGATAGAGCTGGCCCGGGCGGCGGAGGGCGGCGCCGAGTTCACGGTGCGGCTGCCTCTCCGCGAGGGAGTGAGCGCATGAGCGGGCGGACGACGGCGGCCCGCGTATCCGGCGCTCCGACCACGACGGCCCCGGGGATCCGCAGGCGGCACATTCGGCGTGCGGGGACCCTGCACGGAGCCCCAGGGTGATCGGCGCGCGGCGGACGGACGGCCCCATCCGCGTTCTCGTCGTCGAGGACGACCCCGTCGCGGCGGACGCGCACGCGCTCTACGTCGAACGGGTGCCCGGGTTCGCCGTCGCCGGGACCGTGCATTCCGGCGGCGAGGCGCAGCGGCACCTGGACCGCTCGCCGGTCGATCTGCTGCTGCTCGACCTGTACCTGCCGGACGGCCACGGGCTGCAACTCCTGCGCTCGCTGCGCGCGGCCGGACACAGGGCCGATGTGATCGCCGTGACGTCCGCGCGCGATCTCGCCGTGGTCCGCGAGGGCGTCTCGCTGGGGGTCGTGCAGTACGTGCTGAAGCCGTTCAGCTTCGCGACGCTGCGCGACCGGCTCGTCCGGTACGCCGAATTCCGCGCGACCGCGGGCGAGGCCAGCGGCCAGGACGAGGTGGACCGTGCCCTGTCCGCGCTGCGCTCTCCGCAACCGGCCGCGCTCCCCAAGGGGTTGAGCGGACCGACCCTGGAGGCCGTGACCGGCGTGCTGCGCCGGTCCGGGGCGCAGGGCATCACCGCGAGCGCGGCCGGCGACGAGGTCGGTATCTCGCGGATCACGGCGCGCCGCTATCTGGAGCACCTGGTCGGCGCGGGACGGGCCGAACGCAGCCCGCAGTACGGGCAGATCGGCCGTCCGGAGCTCTTCTACCGCTGGCTGCGGCTGCCCTGACAGCGGCCCGCTCCGACCCATTCCCGCCTCGCACACCGCGTACCGCAAGGTCGGCTTGCTCGATGAACGGCATCACGTACGACTTCACCACAATGCTTTCCAGGTACCGGGGTTGAGGTCCCGATAACAACGTTGTCACGGATCCTACGTGCGGTTATCCACAGGCATTGACCCTTCTTTGAAGGAGCTCGTACGGTCACCGAGCAGCCTGCCGAGGCTCCTAGGAGGTCGTGCCGTGCGCCCCACCGCCCCGCTGGTCCTTGCCGCCGTTCTGGCCGCCACCGCACTCACCGCGTGCGGTGGCGGCTCCGGCAGCGATCCGGACACCGTCAAGGTCGCCTATCAGCGCAACACCGACAACAAAGTCCGGGTCATGGACGACTACCTCTCCATGGTGAAGAAGCAGTTCGAGAAGGCCAACCCGGGCAAGAAGGTCGAGCTGGTCCCGATCCAGGCTGCCGAGAACGACTACTACGCCAAGATCCAGCAGATGATGCGCTCGCCGAAGACCGCACCCGACCTGGTCTACGAGGACACTTTCCTCATCAACTCGGATATCAAGAGCGGCTATCTGCGCCCGCTCGACGACTATCTGGCGAAGTGGAAGACCTGGGACAGCTTCGTCGACACGGCGAAGACCGCGGCAAAGGCGGCGGACGGCAAGACGTACGGCGTGCCGGACGGCACGGACACCCGCGGCCTGTGGTTCAACAAGGAGATCTTCGCCAAGGCGGGCCTGCCGGCCGACTGGCAGCCGAAGAGCTGGGACGACATCCTCGAGGCGGCACGAACCGTCAAGAAGAAGGTCCCCGGCGTCACCCCGCTCAATGTCTACACCGGCAAGGGCCCGGGCGAGGCGGCGGCCATGCAGGGCTTCGAAATGCTGCTGTACGGCACGGGCAAGGACCCGCTCTACGACCCGGAGTCGAAGAAGTGGGTGGCCGGCGGCCAAGGGTTCACGGACTCCCTGGAGTTCATACGGACCGTGTACTCCGAGAAGCTCGGCCCGGACGTCTCCGATGCGCTCGACCCCAATGTGATGACCACGGTCGCCACCGACTGGATGCCGGAGGGCAAGCTCGCCATCGACCTCGACGGCTCGTGGATGGGCCAGCACTGGCTGAAGACCGGTGCCAAGCCGTGGCCCGAGTGGTCGAAGGTGCTGGGCCAGGCCCCCATGCCCACCCAGCGCGGTGACGCCCCGGGCAAGGTGAGCATGTCCGGGGGCTGGACCTGGTCGATACCCGCCAAGTCCAGGAACGCCGACCTCGCCTGGAAGCTCATCGAGACGCTCCAGACGAAGGAGAACGCCGTCGAGTGGGACATCCGCGGTGCGCAGATCGCTGTGCGCGAGGATGTCGCGAACGACCCCGGATATCTCAAGTCGAGCCCCGGCGTGAAGTTCTTCACCGACCTCGTCCAGCACACCCACTACCGCCCCGCCCTGCCCGTGTACCCGCAGGTCTCCACGTCCATCGGCGAAGCCATGGAGTCGGTCACCACCGGCGACGCCTCGCCGTCGAAGGCCGCGAAGTCCTACGACGAGCAGCTGAAGTCCATCACCGACGGCGCGGTGGTCAGTGGGGCGCGATGAGCACATCGGTCCAAGCGCCGACGGCTGCCCGGCCGAGCCCCCGGGCGGAGGGGCAGCCGCGGCGAAGACCCCGCAGTCCGCTGCGCTGGGTTCCGCTCGCCCCGGCCACCATCCTGCTGCTGCTCTTCCTCGGCGGGCCGATCGGCTACTGCGTCTGGATCGCCTTCACCAATATGCAGCTGAGCGGTTCCTCCTCCACCGATTTCGTCGGCATGGAGAACTTCCGGCGCGCGTTCGCCGACGACGATTTCCGCAATGCCGTCGTCCTGACGCTCGTGTTCACGCTGATCTCGTCGATCCTCGGGCAGAACACCCTGGGGCTGGCGCTCGCCGGTCTGATGCAGCGGGCCTCCAAACTGGTCCGCACCGTCACCGGTTCGATCGTCATCGCCGCGTGGGTACTGCCCGAGATCGTCGCGGGTTTCCTGCTCTACGCCTTCTTCCGTCGTGAGGGAACCCTCAACGCGATCCTGGACTGGCTCCATCTGCCGGGCCAGAACTGGCTGTTCACCCTGCCCATCCTCGCCGTGTCCTTCGCCAACGTCTGGCGCGGCACCGCTTTCTCGATGCTGGTCTACTCCGCGGCGCTGTCCGACATCCCGAAGGAGATCACCGAGGCCGCCCAGGTCGACGGCGCGCGCGGCCGCCAGCGGCTGTGGCACATCACCCTGCCGATGATCCGCCGCTCCATCGGCACCAATCTGATGCTCAACACCCTGCAGACGCTCTCGGTCTTCGGCCTGATCTGGGCTATGACCCGCGGCGGGCCGGGCAACCGCAGCCAGACGCTGCCGGTGTTCATGTACGACCAGGCGTTCATGAAATCCCTGATCGGCTACGGCACGGCGGTTGCGCTGCTGCTTCTGCTGATCGCGGCACTGTTCTCGGTGGTCTACCTGCGCCTGATACGTACGGAGGTGTGACGGTGACGGTACCGCTGACGGTGACACGACGTACTCGGCACCGGCTGGCGGCGGACACGGCGCTGCTCGCCGTGGCCGCGGCCTTCGTGCTGCCTCTCGCCTGGCTCGTTCTGGCCTCTCTGGACGCGGACGCGACTCTCCGGGTCGGCGCGCCCTCCCCCGCGACACTGGACAACTTCTCCGCGGTCATGGATCCGGAGATCACCTACCGCCCGATGCTCAACAGCCTGCTGCTCTGCGGCGGCGCGACGGCGCTCACCGTCGTCTGCGCGGCGCTCGCGGCCTATCCGCTGTCGCGCTTCCGGTCCCGCGTGACCCGCCCGTATCTGCTGACGGTCCTGTTCACGACGTGTCTGCCGATCACCGCGATCATGGTGCCGGTGTACGGGCTCTTCGTGCAGGTGGATCTGATCGACACCATGCAGGGCACCGCGCTCTTCCTGGCCACCTCGCAACTGCCCTTCGCCATCTGGCTGATGAAGAACTTCATGGACGGCGTCCCGCTGGTCCTGGAGGAGGCCGCCCGGACGGACGGCGCCTCCGGCCTCCAGACCCTCATACGGGTCGTCCTGCCCCTGATGGGCCCGGGCGTGACGGTCGTGACGATCTACAGCTTCATCATGATGTGGGGCAACTTCTTCGTCCCCTTCATGCTGCTGCTGACACCGGAGCAGCTGCCTGCCTCCGTCAGCGTCTTCACCTTCTTCGGCAACCATGGCGCGGTCGTCTACGGCCAGCTCGCCGCCTTCTCCATCCTCTATTCGACTCCGGTGATACTGCTGTACGTCCTGATAGCCGGGCGGTTGGGCGGCGGCTTCACTCTCGGCGGCGCGGTCAAGGGGTGACCGCGGAGGGCGGCCGCAGAGAAACAGCGACGGGTCGGCCCGGCCCTTCGCCCGGCGCCCGGCCGGGGAACCCTGGGAGCCCCGATGTGCGGTGCGACGCCCGGCCGTTGCTGTCCCGCGTGTCATGAGTGCGCCGTCGGAGCCAACGTGGT
Organism: Streptomyces sp. NPDC004647; assembly: GCF_040609575.1. Classification (NCBI taxonomy): domain Bacteria; kingdom Bacillati; phylum Actinomycetota; class Actinomycetes; order Kitasatosporales; family Streptomycetaceae; genus Streptomyces; species Streptomyces sp. NPDC004647. The sequence continues at coordinate 126,060 of NZ_JBEXKU010000005.1, forward strand.
CGTACTCACAAGTAAGCCCTAGCGTGTGCCCGTGTACCAGATCCAGCCATCCGAGGGCCGACGGCCGCCGTTCGACGCCCGCGCCGCGCGCCGGCTGCGCGAGGCCCTCGGGATGGCACACGCCCAAGTCGCCTACGGGATCTGGGCCTCGTACGGTCTGGAGATCGGCGCCGAGACGGTCGTCGCCTGGGAGCTCGGCGAGGAGTCGCCGACCGAGGCCGAGCTGACCGCACTGGCCGGGGCGCTGTGGTGCTCACCGGGCGAGCTGATGGCGGCGCCCAGCACGCTGCGGGAGTACCGGTTGGCCCGGGGGATGACCGTCACCAGTCTCGCCCTGCGCATCGGCATCGAGCCGGCCGCGTACGAGCTGATCGAGCAGACGGGCCACTGGACCGGCAACGACCGGCAGGCCACGGCCCTCGCGGATGCCCTCGCGCTGCCGCTGCCCACGCTCGTCGAGGTGACCGGCCGGGCCGACTCACTGGCGGAGCTGCTGCGCAACGCGGTCACGACCCGCTGGCAGGCCTACGTCAAGCCGGTCGCCAAGCTGCTGCCGCTCCCCCGTGACCGGGTGGAGGTGGTACTGCACCAGCTGCACTACGACTACCAGTCGCGTATGGTCTCCACGCTCAACTGGGGCGGCGGCACGAGCGCGGGAAAGTCGGGCGAAGCCGGGCGGGAGTATCTCGACGGGGTTCTCGAGCAGTTCTGGGAGCGGCTGTACTCGTGACGTGCCGTCATAGCCGCCGCACAGCACCCCGCCCCGCACACCCTCCCGCGCCCCGCCCCGCCCCGCACCCCGCCCCCGAGCGCCCTGCGGCCCGGCCGCCGTCAGAAGACCGACTCGGCCTCGAGCATCCGGTCCGCCGGCACGGTCTTGAGCTCGGTGACGGCCTCGGCCAGCGGAACCATGCTGATGTCCGTACCGCGCAGCGCGGTCATCATGCCGAACTCGCCGCGGTGGGCGGCCTCGACGGCATGCCAGCCGAAGCGCGTGGCCAGCACGCGGTCGTACGCGGTAGGGGTGCCACCGCGCTGCACATGGCCGAGGATGACCGGCCTGGCCTCCGTACCCAGCCGCCGCTCCAGCTCGGCGGCGAGCCGGTTGCCGATCCCCGCGAAGCGCTCGTGGCCGAACGGGTCGATGGCCCCCTTCTCGTACGGCATCGAGCCCTCGGCCGGGTGCGCGCCCTCGGCGATGCAGATCACCGCGAACTTCTTGCCGCGCGCGAAGCGCTCCTGCACCATCTTGCAGAGGTCGTCGACGTCGAACTCCCGCTCCGGCAGGCAGATTCCGTGCGCACCGCCCGCCATTCCGGACTCCAGCGCGATCCACCCCGCATGCCGCCCCATGACCTCGACGACCATGACGCGCTGGTGTGATTCGGCGGTGGTCTTCAGCCGGTCGATGGCCTCGGTGGCGACGCCCACGGCCGTGTCGAAACCGAAGGTGCGGTCCGTGGACGAGATGTCGTTGTCGATCGTCTTCGGCACGCCGACCACCGGCATACCGGCGTCGGCGAGCATCCGGGCCGCGGTCAGCGTGCCCTCGCCGCCGATCGGGATGAGCACATCGAGGCCGAGCTCCCGGCACAGCTCCTCGGCGTTGTCCGCGGCCTGGCTGAGCCGGGCGCGCTCCAGCCGGGAGGAGCCGAGGATGGTGCCGCCGCGGGCGAGGATGCCGCTGACCGCCTCGAGGTCGAGCTTGCGGTACCGGCGGTCGAGCAGGCCCTTGAAGCCGTCCTCGAAACCGATGACCTCGTCGCCGTGGGCCGCGAGGGCACGGTGCACAACGGACCGGATCACGGCGTTGAGGCCGGGACAGTCGCCCCCTGCGGTGAGAACTCCGATGCGCATCGTGCGGTATCTCCTGCTCTGCGGGTTCTTGCGGGCCCCCGTACCGGAGCCGGGGGAGGGTAGGCGTCAGTTCGATTGTTCCACGCCGCCCGTACTGGTCGCGCTTCCGGCTACCCGAGCGGCGCCTTACCTACCCGCACGAGTATTGTCAAGAGGGCAGGCGCATCGTCTTGACCGGATGTTGCAGGTCATGAGGATCGTGCAGACCATGCGTTCGAGGATCGGAGAAACGTGACGCGCAGCGTGTACGTGACCGGGATCGACCGGGGTGACGGCCGCCAGGTCATCGAGCTGGGAGTCATGGAACTCCTGACCCGCCATGTGGACCGGGTGGGGGTGTTCCGCCCGCTGGTGCACGACAACGGTCCCGACAGGCTCTTCGACCTGCTGCGCGCACGCTACCGGCTGAGCCAGACCGCCGAGACCGCATACGGCATGGGGTACCGGGAAGCGGGCGGCCTGCAGGCCGAGAAGGGCACCGACGAGCTGGTCTCCCAGCTCGTCGAACGGTTCCACCGCGTCGCCAGGGAGTACGAGGTCGTCCTCGTCCTCGGCACCGACTTCGCCGACACCGCCCTTCCGGCCGAGATCAACCTCAACGCCCGGCTGGCCAACGAGTTCGGCGCCTCGGTGATCCCGGTCGTCGGCGGCCAGAACCAGGCTCCCGGGTCCGTACGCGCCGAGGTCCGTAACGCCTATGCCGCCTACCACGCGCTCGGCTGCGACATCGTGGCCATGGTCGTCAACCGTGTCGCGCCCGCCGACCGCCAGGTCATAGCCGAGCGGCTGGCCGCCCGGCTGCCGGTCCCCTGCTACGCCCTCCCCGAGGACGGCTCGCTCTCCGCCCCCACCGTCCGGCAGATCGTCTCCACGCTCGGCGCCGAGGTCCTGCTCGGCGACGCCGCCGGACTCGCCCGCGACGCACGGGACTTCGTCTTCGGCGGCGCGATGCTGCCGACCTTCCTCTCCGCGCTGACCGAGGGCTGTTTGGTGATGACCCCCGGGGACCGCGCGGACCTGATCATCGGCGCGCTCGCCGCGCACACCGCGGGGGCCCCGCCCATCGCCGGCGTGCTGCTCACTCTCGGCGAGCGGCCGGGACCGGACATCATGGCGCTGGCCTCCCGTATCGCCCCCGGCACTCCGGTGCTCTCGGTGCCCGGTCAGAGCTTCCCGACCGCGGGCGAGCTCTCCGGCCTGGAGGGCAAGCTCAACGCCGCGTCGCCGCGCAAGGCGGAGACCGCGCTCGGCCTCTTCGACCGGTACGTGGACAAGGCCGCGCTGACGAACCGGATCTCACTGGCCCGCTCCAGCCGCGTGACGCCGATGATGTTCGAGCACGAGCTGATCGAGCGCTCCCGTTCGAACCGCCGCCGTGTGGTGCTCCCCGAGGGCACCGAGGAGCGGGTGCTGCGCGCCGCCGACGTCCTGCTGCGCCGCGACGTCTGCGATCTGACGCTGCTCGGCGACGAGGACCTGCTGCACAAGCGCGCCGCAGAGCTGGGCATCGATCTCAACCACGCCCAGCTCATCGACCCGCGGACCTCCCCGCTGCGGGAACGCTTCGCCGAGCTGTACGCCGAGGCCCGCGCCCACAAGGGGGTCGGCTACGAGCTGGCCTACGACATCGTCGCCGAGGTCTCGTACTTCGGCACGCTGATGGTCCAGGAGGGCCTGGCCGACGGCATGGTCTCGGGAGCGGCGCACTCCACGGCCGCCACCATCCGCCCGGCCTTCGAGATCATCAAGACCGCGCCCGGCGCCCAGATCGTCTCGTCCGTCTTCTTCATGTGCCTGGCCGACCGGGTGCTCGTCTACGGCGACTGCGCGGTCAACCCCGACCCCGGCGCCGAGCAGCTCGCCGACATCGCCATCCAGTCGGCGGCCACCGCCGCCCAGTTCGGTGTCGAGCCGCGGATCGCGATGCTGTCGTACTCCACCGGCACTTCCGGCTCCGGCGCGGACGTCGACAAGGTCCGCAAGGCCACCGAGATCGTCCGCGGCCGCCGCCCGGACCTGCCCGTCGAGGGCCCGATCCAGTACGACGCCGCGGTGGACGCCGCCGTCGCCGCGGCGAAGCTGCCGGGCTCGCATGTGGCGGGCCAGGCCACCGTGCTGGTCTTCCCCGATCTCAACACCGGCAACAACACCTACAAGGCCGTCCAGCGCTCCGCCGGCGCGGTCGCGGTCGGACCGGTCCTGCAGGGCCTGCGCAAGCCGGTCAACGACCTCTCGCGCGGCGCGCTCGTGCAGGACATCGTGAATACCGTGGCCATCACCGCCATCCAGGCCCAGGGCGAGCAGCCCGGTGCGGCCCCCCTCCCCTCGACACCGAAGGACCGGACTGCGTGAACGGCATCCGAGGCACCCGTGTTCTCGTCCTCAACTCCGGCTCCTCGTCGGTGAAGTACCAGCTCGTCGACATGGCCGACGGGTCCCGGCTCGCGTCCGGCATCGTGGAGCGGATCGGTGAGGGCCCGGTCGCCGATCACTCCGCCGCGCTCAAGCAGGTCGCCGACGAGCTGTCCTCCCAGGGCCTGGGCCTGGACTCCCCGGAGCTGGCGGCGGTCGGCCACCGGGTGGTGCACGGCGGCACCCGGTTCACCGAACCGACCCTGATCACCGACGAGGTGGTCGAGGAGATCGAGAAGCTGATCCCGCTCGCTCCGCTGCACAACCCGGCGAACGTCACCGGCATCAAGGTGGCCCGCGAACTGCGGCCCGACCTCCCGCAAGTGGCGATCTTCGACACCGCGTTCCACTCGACGATCCCGGAGCGGGCGGCCCGCTACGCGATCGACACCGCCACCGCCGACGCGTACGGGATCCGCCGCTACGGCTTCCACGGCACCTCGCACGCGTACGTCTCACGAGCCGCCGCGAAGCTGCTGGGCAAGGACCCCTCCGAGGTCAACACGATCGTGCTGCACCTGGGCAACGGCGCCAGCGCCTCCGCCGTCGAGGGCGGGGTGTGCGTGGACACCTCGATGGGCCTCACCCCGCTGGAGGGCCTGGTCATGGGCACGCGCTCGGGCGATCTGGACCCGGCCGTGATCTTCCATCTCGCCCGGGTCGGCGGAATGTCCCCGGACGACATCGACACCCTGCTGAACAAGCGCAGCGGGCTGCTCGGGCTGTGCGGCGACAACGACATGCGCGAGATCGGCCGCCGGATGGGCGAGGGCGACCGGGCGGCCCGGCTCGCCTTCGACATCTACATCCACCGGCTGCGCAAGTATGTCGGCGCGTACACCGCGGTACTCGGACGGGTGGACGCCATCGTGTTCACCGCGGGTGTGGGCGAGAATTCCGCGGCCGTACGCGAGGCGGCCATGCAGAGGCTGGACGCCCTGGGCATCGAGGTGGACGCGGCGCTCAACGCCGTACGAGGCTCGTCTGCGCGGCTGATCTCGGCCGAGGGCAGCCGGGTCGCGGTGGCGGTGGTGCCCACCGATGAGGAACTGGAGATCGCCACCCAGGCATACGCGCTGGTCAGCGACTAGTTCTCAGGCCTGCGCACACGCCGAATATTCCGCTCCGAAACAAACCGATAGGATCGCCCTCATGCGCCGTTCCAAAATCGTCTGCACACTGGGCCCCGCCGTCGACTCCTACGACCAGCTGAAGTCGCTGATCGAGGCAGGCATGAACGTGGCCCGATTCAATATGAGCCATGGGTCCCACCCGGAGCACGAGGAGCGGTACCACCGCGTCCGCAAGCTGTCGGAGGAGACGGGCCGCGCGGTCGGCGTGCTCGCCGACCTCCAGGGCCCGAAGATCCGGCTGGAGACCTTCGCCGAGGGCCCGGTGGAGCTGGTCCGGGGTGACGAGTTCACCATCACCACCGAGGACGTCCCGGGCGACAAGAGCATCTGCGGCACCACGTACAAGGGCCTGCCCGGGGATGTATCCAAGGGCGAGACGGTCCTGATCAACGACGGCGCGGTCGCGCTCCAGGTGATCGAGGTCGAGGGCCCGCGGGTACGGACCATCGTCATCGAGGGCGGCGTCGTATCCGACCACAAGGGCATCAACCTGCCCGGCGTGGCCGTGAACGTCCCCGCGCTGTCCGAGAAGGACATCGACGATCTGCGCTTCGCCCTCCTGCTGGGTGCCGACATGGTGGCCCTGTCCTTCGTACGGGACGCGGGCGACGTACGCGATGTGCACCGGATCATGGACGAGGTGGGCCGCCGGGTGCCGGTCATCGCCAAGGTCGAGAAGCCCCAGGCCGTGCACAACATGGAGGAGATCGTCCTGGCCTTCGACGGCGTCATGGTCGCGCGCGGCGACCTCGCCGTCGAGTACCCGCTCGAGAAGGTGCCGATGGTCCAGAAGCGGCTCATCGAGAGCTGCCGCCGCAACGCCAAGCCGGTGATCGTCGCGACCCAGATGATGGAGTCGATGATCAACTCCTCGCGGCCGACCCGCGCCGAGGCCTCCGACGTGGCGAACGCGATCCTCGACGGCACGGACGCGGTGATGCTCTCCGCGGAGTCCTCGGTCGGCAAGTACCCGATCGAGACGGTCAAGACGATGTCCCGGATCGTGGAGGCGGCGGAGGAGGAGCTGCTCTCCCGCGGGCTCCAGCCGCTGGTGCCGGGCAAGAAGCCGCGGACCCAGGGCGGCTCCGTGGCCCGCGCGGCCTGCGAGATCGCCGACTTCCTGGGCGCCAAGTCGCTGGTGGCCTTCACCAAGTCCGGCGACACCGCGCGCCGGCTGTGCCGTTACCGCGCCCAGCAGCCGATCTCGGCCTTCACGACGGACGTCTCCACCCGCAACCAGCTGACGCTCAGCTGGGGTGTGGAGTCCTACGTGGTGCCGTATGTGGCGAACACGGACGCGATGGTCGACCTGGTCGACGCCGAGCTGCTGAAGCTGGGCCGGTACAACGAGGGCGACACCATGATCATCACGGCGGGCTCCCCTCCCGGCGTCGCCGGCACCACCAACATGGTCCGGGTCCACCACCTGGGCGGGGTTCCGCACGCGGCGCAGTAGCGGAACCACCGGCCGACCTGCGGTCGGCCTCCGGAAGCAGACGGTGGGCGGCCCCCGGCGGGGCCGCCCACAGCCATGTCGCGCGGTATGCGCGCGCGTCACGGGTGCGAGAACGCGGCCCGAGATGAGTCACCGCGCAGGCCACGCGCCCGGCGGCCGTCGCACATCCGCGGCCGGTGCACACGCGCGGGTGGAGAAACACCGAGGACGCCTGCTCCCTTCGGAGACAGGCGCCCTCGGCTTTTTTCGCGGCTCCCGGAGGTATCAGCCGCCCGTGCTGAACGAGTGCAGGCCCGGGACGGTGAGCGTGCCACCGAACTGACCGGCCTGTTTCACCTTGACATCGGTGAAGACGGCCACGGGCACATTCAGCGGGGGCGGAGTCTCAGGGCTGAACGTGACGGGGATCAGCCCGAACAGATTGCCCTTCAGCTCCTCGGTGTACATCGTCACCGTGCCGTCGCGGATCGTGGAGGTGCTGTCCTCCTCGGCCTGCACATGGGCGGTGGTGCCCTTCGGCCCGACCACCAGCTGGTGCAGATCCTTGATGTCCGTTTCCTTGGCGGTGAACTTGAGGACCTTCTTGACCTTGCCGCTGTACGTCTTGACCTCGACGATGCCCTTGTAGTCCAGGCCTCGCAGCGTGAGCTTGGAGCTCTGCAGCTCCCACGGCTCGTCCGGCAGCAGCGGAACGCCCTGCTCCAGGTCGGCGGCGGCCAGCGCCTTGGGGTCGGCGGTCGGACAGGGGAACCGCTCCTTGCCGTCCGCCGTGCCCTTCCCGGCGTCCTCCGCGGACTCCTTGACGTCCTTCGAGACGCCCTTGGCGCTCTTCTTGACGTCCTCGACCTTCGCCCCGACCTTGTCCGCCGCATCCTTGATGGCGTCCTCGGTCGTGCCCTTGACGTCCTCGGTCGTCTCCTTGACGTCCTCGGTCGTGTCCTTGACGTCCTCGGCGGCCTTCTCCGCGGTCTCGCCCGGCTCGGGTGCGGCCGTGCTGGAACTCGGCTTCGGTTCCGCCGTGGTGGAGCTCTCGCTGGGCGAGGGCTCCTCGTCGGGCCCGTCGAAGATGTCCCTGATCTTGTCGCCCACCCCCAGCGGGTCCAGCGGGTTGCTGGACTCCGAGGGCGACGGCTCGGCCGACGGCTCCTTCTCCTCGTCGGCAGGCGCATCGGCCTGGTCCGACGGGGACGTCGAAGGCTCGTCCGCTTCCGCGGACCCGGACGGCTTCGCCGACGGCTCGGTGCTGGGCTCGGCGGACGGCTTGTCAGAGGGCTTGTCGGACGGCTTGGCACTGGGCTTGGCCGACTCCGACGCCGACGGCGACTTCTGCTCCTGCGGTTCGTCGGACCGCGTCACACAAGGGCCGGGGGCGAACGGATTGCCGGGAACCTCATCGGCCTGCGCGAGCTTCGGAGTCAGGCCCATGCCCACGAACACCGCCGTGGGCATCGCGGCCAGTGCTATCGCCTTGCTCGCGGGAATCTGCAACTTGGTAAGAAGCGACTTCCTCGGGGCCGCATGGCGCGGGCCGGTTCTCGCCCGGTCCACACCCGCGACCTCGTACGGCTGGGCTTCATCACTACGCACGATGCCTCCCGCCGCTGGCCTCGAACAAGTCGTCGAATCCGCCCGCGTCCCGGCCCTCGTCGGGCGCGGTGCCGGGTTCCCTGTCCGGGCGCCGGGCGGGCCCGCCCTCCGGATCGGCCGGTCCCCAGGCGATGGACAGCGCACCACCGAGCAGGGCCAGCAGGAAGCCGACCATGAACCCGCCGAGGTTGGACACCGGAATCGACACCAGAGCCAGCAGAATCGTGGCAACACCCGCAAATACCCGGACAATATGGTGGAACCACATGGTCAGCCCGAGCGTGATCAGCAGCACGCCGATGATCAGCGAGCCCGCACCCGCGGTGGTGGCCATGCGCACGGTGAGCTGGCCGACCTTGAGATTGGCGTACGGCAGGGTGGCGATCGGCACACCGCCCAGAATTGTCAGCAGGCCCGCCCAGAACGGCCGGCTTCCGCGCCAGCCGCGGAAGCGAAGCCGCCCGTTTCGAATTCGGTCACGCAGCCCTGGTGACTCGGCGCTCATGGAAAACAGCTCCCTGGGACCGGCGTTGTACGAAAAAGGTCATCGGGTGGGCGGGCGGGAAACGTGACGGCTCCCCACCCGCCCGGCGTGCTTAGAAGCACTCCTTGACACCCTTGTGGAGCTTCATGCTGAGCCCGCTCAGCTTGAAGGTCCCGGCGCTGGTCGCCCACGCGGTCTGCTTGACGTCGGTCAGGACGGCCGAGTCGGCCTCCTGAGCGAAGCCACCAGGGTTCGCGTGGTCGCCCTTCTTGATGCCGGGGCCCTTGTTGGTGGCGCCGGCGGCAACGCCGATGTTGATGTTCTTGAACGTAGCGTCGGCGTTCAGTTGGGCCACGTCGATGTACAGGTTCTCGGCCTCGACCGGAGCCTTTCCACCAGCGTTCAGCTGCAGCGTCACCGTGCCGACGAGCGGAATGTCCGGGGTTACCACGGACTGGCACATCTTGTTGATCTTCGCGCTCTTGAACGCGGAGACCGCCACGGGGACGTTCTTTCCGCCGACCTGCGTGTCGTAGGCCCCGTACTGAACGAACCCGGTGCCTTCCAGCCGATCAGCGGCGACCTTGAACTGCTGGCCGGACACGCTGAACGACGCCGCAAGCGCACCCTGCGAAAGGGCGACACCTATCACTGCGGTGGCAGCGACGCTCGGCACCATGACAACGGCGAACCGCCGCCATCTGGTCCCGCCACGAGCCTGGGACTCCATGAAGTTTCCTCCTTCTCGGACGTACATCTCCGGGCTGTGGCCTTGGGCCGGCCAGGCCTGGGATGGGAGAAGAGCTACGTCCTCGGGAAGGAGAGCGCCGTAGTACTCCAGGCGCGAACCGCGCCGGAACACTGGCGATCACCCCCGAGCGACAACCACTGGCCACGCTCTCGCGCAACCGCTGGACAGGCCCCGCCGGTTGGCAGAGACCCCCCTGTCCTAGGCCGGCACCACTGACCGCCGGCCTACTCGGTGGGGACCCAGGAACACCGCGACTCCGACTGGGTGTCGGGCTGCGGGCTTGGACCGAGCTTGGCCGATCGTGGTCCATTCCCAGCTGCGGCACAAGGGGTTCGTTACTTGCGAGTAACGGACGGATAACCGAAGCGTGGCCGATGCATCTCGGACGGGCACTCAGGGTCGCCACAGCGTGACCTGATTACCGAGGAGGAAGTACTACATAGGCGGACAAGAGTCCGCGCTTCTCTTACTGCGAGTAACAGCGGCCGCGATTACCAAGTTTTGGCAAAGCGCGGCCGCTGTGATCGCTGAGGCACCATTTCCTGGTGCGCACCCTGTTGCGGGTCGGCGGCCATCACCCGTTCTACGGGCCCGGGCACTTGGTCCGTCGCGAAGAAGCCGTAATTTCTCGGCGGTCGGGCTCCCCCGCCCGCCTCAGAAGAGAACGCGTGCCAGCGAGGCCCGCGCGGAGGTGACCCGCGGGTCGTCGCTGCCGATCACCTCGAAGAGCTCCAACAGCCTCAGCCGCGCCGCCTCCCGGTCCTGGCCCGCCGTCCGCTTGACCGTCTCCACGAGCCGCCCGAAGGCGTCCTCGACATGCCCGCCGACCAGGTCGAGATCAGCGGCGGCGATCTGCGCGGCGGCGTCGCCCGGGCTCTCGGCGGCCACCTTGCGCACGTCCTGCGGATCCATGTCCTGTACCCGCTGGAGCAGTTCGGCCTGCGCCAGGCCGAGCTTCGCCTCGGCGTTCGCCGGGTCGTCGGAGAGCACGTTCTTGTACGCCTGGATCGCGCCACCCAGGTCGCCCGAGTCCAGAGCCTGATGGGCGGCGGCGAGCGCGCTGTCGTAAGGGCCGACGGGCTCGGCCGGGGCCTCGGCCTCGGCGGACTCCTCCGCACCGGGCTCGAGCGGGGCGCCCACGATGCCGAACCGCTCCTCCGCCGCCTGGATCAACTGGTCCAGAACCTGCCTGATCTGCGCCTCCGGGGCCGCGCCCTGGAACAGCGGCAGCGCCTGGCCGGCGACCACGGCGAAGACCGCGGGGATGCCCTGGACACCGAACTGCTGGAACAACATCTGGTTTGCGTCGACATCGATCTTGGCGAGAACGAAGCGGCCGGCGTACTCCCCCGCGAGCCGCTCCAGCAGCGGGCTCAGCTGCTTGCACGGCTCGCACCACTCGGCCCAGAAGTCGATGACGACCGGCACCTCGGTGGACCGCTGCAGGACTTCCTGCTCAAAACCCGCCTCGTCGACGTCGAACACCGGGCGGAAGGGGGCAGCGGCAGTGCCGCCACCGCGGGCCGCTTCGGCTCGCGCCTGCTCCGCCTTCTGCTTGGCTTCCCCGGCGGCCTTCACCGCGGCGAGGTCGACGACTCCGCTCATGGACATGTTCCGTGGCTGCATGAGTACATCCTCCCCCTTCCGCGCAAAGATCGGAAAAATGCCATGGCCCGTACACGTACCGTGCCCGCCCGCACCCCCGCCGGTCTGCGGGAGCAGTCGAGCGGACACGGCCGGAGGTGCATGGCAGAACCGCATGGTCGGCGCAGGGTCCCCACCCGTGCGCCAGTGGTCATCGCTCTTTCGCTACGAGTCGTAGCGTAACTCCATCCGCCCCCGGGAGGACAAGACCGCCTCGGCTGCCCGGCCGTGATCTCCCTCACGGCCTCGGTCCCCCCGGAGCGGCACGTACCGCACGCTAGGGTCGCCCGCATGCGCCGCACCACCCCGCCTCGTACGCACAGTACGGACAGAACGGGCAGCGCGGGGCGTACGGGCCGGCCCCGCAGCGCCGAGGCCGACCGCGCCATCCTCGGCGCGTGCCGCGCCGCGCTCGTCGAACTGGGCTGGGGAAAGCTGACGATGGGCGACGTCGCGACGCGCGCCGGAGTCGCCAAGACCACGCTCTACCGCCGCTGGGCGAACAAGAACGAGCTCGTCGTCGACGCGGTCGCGGTCCTCTTCGATCAGCTGGAACTGCCCGACCGCGGTGGGCTGCGGGCCGACATCGAAGGAGTGGTGCTGCAGTTCGCGGGACTGCTGGAGCGGCCGGAGACCCAGACGGCGCTGATGGCGGTCATCGCCGAGTCCACGCACGACGGGCCGCTGCACGACCGTATCCGGTCGGCGATCGTGGACCGGCAGAAACGGCTCGTACTGCTCGGCCGGGAACGCGCACAGGCCCGCGGCGAACTGCCGGCCGACATCACCGGTCCGGAGGGCGAGGCGGCGGCGGCCCGCAGCGTGGATCTGATCTTCGATGTGATCGCGGGCGCGGTGGTGCACCGGGCGCTGGTGAGCGGGGAGCCGGTGGACGCGGACTGGGCGCGCGACTTCACCACACTGCTGGTGAGCGGGCTGACGGCGCTCGCCCCCGGGCCGTAGCCCCCGATTCCACGGCGCGGACGCGAGGGCGCCCTGAGGGGTCCGGCGCCGTGCCCGCCGCCCCAGGAGCCCGGCTCCCTGCCCGACGGCCGTAGCGGCGGTGGCGCCGTGCCCCACGCGCGCGGCAGAACACGGCACAGCCGGCCCAGCTGTTTCGAGACAACTTCGGGACGGCGCGAAACGACTCCCGCCCACCCCCTGTGGACGCGGGGTGGGGCGGGATCGGAACGTACTGCGGGTCGCCGCGGTCAGAAGCCGGGCGGCTCGGTGTAGACGCCCCACTCCTCGCGCAGCACGCCGCAGATCTCGCCCAGGGTCGCCTCGGCCCGTACGGCCTCCATCATCGGCCCGATCATGTTGCCGCCGTCCCGGGCGGCGGCGATCATGGCGTCGAGCGAGGCACGCACGGCGGCGTCGTCCCGCGCGGCCTTGCGCTCGGCCAGGACGCGGACCTGCTCACGCTCCACCTCATGGCTGACCCGCAGGATCTCCAGGTCGCCGGTGACCGAGCCGTGCAGGCAGTTGACGCCGACGACCTTCTTTTCGCCCTTCTCCAGGGCCCGCTGGTACTGGAAGGCGGACTCGGCGATCTCGCCGGTGAACCAGCCGTCCTCGATGCCGCGCAGGATGCCGGAGGTGATCGGTCCGATCGGGTGCTCGCCGCCCGGCACGGCCCGGCGTCCCCGCTCCCTGATCTGCTCGAAGATCTTCTCGGCCTCGGCCTCGATACGGTCGGTCAGCGCCTCCACGTACCAGGAACCGCCCAGCGGGTCGGCGACATTGGCGACGCCGGTCTCCTCCATCAGCACCTGCTGGGTGCGCAGCGCGATCTCCGCGGCCTGCTCGCTCGGCAGCGCCAGGGTCTCGTCGAGCGCGTTGGTGTGCAGGGAGTTGGTGCCGCCGAGCACCGCCGCGAGCGCCTCGACCGCGGTCCGTACGACGTTGTTGTACGGCTGCTGGGCGGTCAGCGAGACACCGGCGGTCTGGGTGTGGAAGCGCAGCCACTGCGCCTTCTCCGAGGTGGCGCCGTACACATCGCGCATCCAGCGGGCCCAGATGCGGCGGGCCGCACGAAACTTGGCGATCTCCTCGAAGAAGTCGACATGCGCGTCGAAGAAGAAGGACAGGCCGGGGGCAAAGGTGTTGACGTCGAGGCCGCGGGACAGGCCGAGTTCGACGTATCCGAAGCCGTCGGCGAGGGTGTAGGCGAGCTCCTGCGCGGCCGTCGCCCCCGCTTCGCGGATGTGGTAGCCGGAGACCGAGAGCGGCTTGTACGCGGGGATGTCGCGCGCGCAGTGCTCCATCAGGTCGCCGATCAGACGCAGATGCGGCTCCGGCTGGAACAGCCACTCCTTCTGCGCGATGTACTCCTTGAAGATGTCCGTCTGGAGCGTGCCGTTGAGCACCGCCGGGTCGATGCCCTGGCGCTCGGCGGCGACCAGATACATGCAGAAGACCGGTACGGCCGGCCCGCTGATGGTCATCGAGGTGGTGACATCGCCCAGCGGGATGTCCTGGAACAGGACCTCCATGTCGGCGGCGGAGTCGATGGCGACACCGCAGTGGCCGACCTCGCCGAGCGAGCGCGGGTCGTCGGAGTCCCGGCCCATCAGGGTCGGCATGTCGAAGGCGACTGACAGGCCACCTCCGCCGTTGGCCAGGATCATCCTGTAGCGCTCGTTGGTCTGCTCGGCGTTGCCGAAGCCCGCGAACTGGCGGATCGTCCATGTCCGGCCGCGGTAGCCGGTGGCGTACAGGCCCCGTGTGAAGGGGTATTCGCCGGGCCAGCCGATCCGCTCGAAGCCGGGTACGGTGCCGCCCTCCGGCGGACCGTAGGCGGGCTCCACGGTGTCACCCGAGAGCGTGCTGAAGTCCGCATCGCGCTTGCGGGCTGCGTCGTACCGGGCCTGCCAGCGGCGGCGGCCCTCTTCGATGACGTCGGCTTCCATACTCCGAATTTACTAGGACGTCCTAGTATTTGTCGACGGGAGATCGCCTCCGCAGGACGCGGGGCGGTCTCGGTTACGCCTCGGCGGGCTCCGGCGCGGCACCGCTGACCAGCGGTTCCACCTCGCGGGTCACCTTGCGCTCGACGAAGAAGGCGGCGGTGGGAACGGTGCCGGCGAGCAGCACCCAGGCCAGCTTGCCGAACGGATACTTGGCCTTGGAGCCCAGATCGAAGGCGAAGATCAGGTAGAGGACATACAGCCATCCGTGCGCGATGCCGATGGCGGTGGTGAAGCCGGCAGCTCCCTCCATCCCCAGCAGGCGCTTGGCGATCACGCCGGCGGTCAGCAGGACCAGCAGCACGCCCGTCACATAGGCCATCACCCGGTAGCGGGTCAGCACGCTCTTCTTCATGGGAACGAGCGTAACCGGGCGCACCGGGGTGTTCCGCAGGGGCCCTGTGCCTCCCCCTGCCCGCCCTCGCCCGCCACCGCCCGGGACCTTCGCCGGCCTGCTTCAGGCAGGCATCAGCACCTCTTCAGGCCCGTTTCCGGCCCTCTACCGGTCCTCGAAGTCGGCGGCGGCGACGCGCAGCGGCCGCAGCAGGGCGAAGATCTCGGCGCACTCCTCGGCGTCGTACACACCCAGCCCGAAGTCCACCGCCATCAGGTCACGGGTGGCCGCCTCGACGACCTCGCGGCCCTTCTCGGTGATCGAGGCCAGCGTCCCGCGGCCGTCGTTGGGATTCGGCCGTTTGTCGACCAGCCCCGATCTGACCAGGCGATCGACGGTGTTGGTGACCGAGGTCGGGTGCACCATCAGGCGCTCGCCGATCTTGGACATGGGCAGCTCTCCGGCCTTGCTGAAGGTGAGCAGGACCAGCGCCTCGTAGCGGGCGAAGGTGAGGCCGTACGGCTTGACGACCGCGTCGACGTGCCCGAGCAGGATCTGCTGGGCGCGCATGATCGAGGTGATCGCGGCCATGGACGGCACGGCCCCCCATCGCTGCTTCCAGAGTTCATCGGCCCGGGCGATGGGATCGAAGGGAAGGCTGAGCGGCTTCGGCACGGCTCGACCCTATCGGCCGGACATGGGCCGGTCAGCCCTGTCCCACTGGCCGGGACGGAAGCCGGCCGGAGACGGACGACCGGAGACGGACAGCCGGATACCCGTACGCCTGATTCACCGCACGCCCGTGCATGCCGGGACGCCTGCGGGGTAGACCCGCGCCGACGTTACTGTTTCGGGCCGAGCCGAAGGTTCCGCGCGGAGGGAGGGCCGTCCCGTGCCGTTCCACCTGCACTTCGAGTCGGACGACGCGCTGCGCTGCCGGTTCGCCGGCTCCCCGCTGTGGGAGGTCCAGGAGGCGGTGCGCACCCTCGAACACGCCTCCCTGCACGGCTGCCCGCCTCCATGGCTGCGCCGTATCCGTGACGCCGCCGCCGGGCTGGACCTGCGTCCCATCTGGCTGCTGATGCCCGAGCGCGGCCACACTCCGTCCTTCCTCCGCCCCTCCCCGACCGGCCCGGTCTCCGCCGTCGAGGATGAGCTGGCCCGGGTACGGAGCACCGGTCCGGCGCAGGCGCGCGGGGAACTGGCCCGTTCGCTGGCCGCCACTCCGGGCGCCGCCGACAGCCCGCAGGGCCGGGCCGTGCTCGCCGATCCGGCGCGCACGGTGCGGGAGCTGGCGGACCTGCTCGAGCTGGCCTGGAAGGTGCTGGTCGCCCCGCACTGGCCGCGGCTGAGCGCCCTGCTGGAGGCGGACATCGTCTTCCATGCGCGCAGGCTGGCGGACGGCGGCCCGGGGCGGCTCTTCGGTGAGCTGCACCCACGGGTGTCGTGGTCGGACAGCACGCTGACCGTACGGACCCCCACGGGCTGCGGGCACCGGAGCGCGCTCGCCGGCGAGGAGCTGCTGCTGATGCCGAGCGTCTTCGTCTGGCCCGATGTGGTGAGCGGCGCCGACGCCCCGTGGCAGCGGACCGTGATCTACCCGGCGCGCGGCATCGGCGGGCTGTGGGCCGAACCGGACGGTGTCACACCCGACGCTCTGGCCAACCTGCTCGGCCGGGGCCGCGCCACCGTACTCACCGCCCTCGCCGAACCCGCGACGACGACCGCGCTGGCGCACCGTCTCGGCCTCGCCCCGTCCTCGGTCTCGGCCCATCTCTCGGCCCTGCGCGACGCGGGTCTGCTGACGTCGGGCCGGTATGGCCACCAGGTGCTGTACGAGCGGACACCGCTCGGCATCGCCCTGGCGGCCGGGGGCACGCAGGGTCTGTCCTACGCGGAGAGGTGACGCTCGACCGTCTCGACCTTCGAGGTGAGGCCGTCCTCGACACCCGGGCGGATGTCCGCCTTGAGGACGAGCGAGACGCGCGGCGCCCGCGCCTCGACGGCGGCGACGGCCCGCTTGACGACGTCCATGACCTCGTCCCACTCGCCCTCGATCGAGGTGAACATGGCGTCCGTACGGTTCGGCAGGCCCGACTCGCGGACCACGCGCACGGCATCGGCCACGTACTCGCCCACGTCCTCGCCGACGCCCAGCGGGCTGACCGAGAAGGCGACGATCATGCCTCGACCACACCCTCGCGGCGTGCCCGGGCGGCGATCACGCCGTTCTCGACCTCACGGCGGAGCCTGCGCTCCGCGAAGAAGCCGCCGGCCGGCAGCACCGACAGCACGAAGTAGAGCAGGGCCGTGCCGACGGACCACTTGGCCTTGATCCAGGCGTCCAGCAGGAAGGCCACATAGAGGAGGAACAGAATGCCGTGGACCGCGCCCATCACCGGCACCGCGTTGAACTCGGTCGTGCGCTTGAGGACGGAGCACACGAGCAGCAGCAGGAAGGAGACCGCCTCGGGGGCGGAGACCAGGCGCAGCCGGCGGACGGCGGTGGCGGTTTTGATGTCCACGGGGAACCTCTCCGAGTGGCGGGGGAACGACTGCTTGTGAACCCTTGCACAAGCGGGGTCCATTGTGTCAGCTCCCCCGGCCCGGCGGATCTCAGGGTCCGGTCCGGGTCGATAACCCCTGTCAGGACCCTCTTCGGACGGATACCTTCTCCCCGTGGCTCAGTTTCGACTCCAAGGCAGCAAGGTGCTCGCCGTCGACATGACCGGCGACTCCGTCAAGGCCAGGAACGGCTCGATGGTCGCCTACGACGGCCGGATGGCGTTCAAGAAGATGTCCGGCGGCGGTGAGGGGGTCCGCGGCATGGTCGCCCGCCGGATCACCGGCGAGCAGCTCACGGTCATGGAAGTGAAGGGCCAGGGCACCTGCTACTTCGCCGACCGCGCGAGCGAGATCAACCTGGTGAACCTGAACGGCGACAAGCTGTACGTGGAGGCGAGCAATCTGCTCTGCACGGACGGCGGCCTCCGCACGGGCACGGCCTTCACCGGCCTGCGGGGCGCGTCGCAGGGCAACGGTCTGTTCACCACCACCGTCGAGGGCACCGGCCAGGCCGCCATCGTCTCGGCCGGCCCGGCGGTCGTCCTGCGCGTGACCGCGCGGTACCCGCTCCAGGTGGACCCGGGCGCCTACATCGCGCACACCGGCGATCTCCGCCAGCAGTTCCAGTCCGGCGTCAACTTCCGGACCTTCATCGGGGAGGGCTCGGGCGAGGCCTTCCAGATCCGCTTCGAGGGCGACGGGCTGGTCTACGTCCAGCCCAGCGAGCGGAACACGATCGGCGGTGAGGTCTGATGCCCTTCCAGGAGATCAACTCCAAGATGGTCGAGGCGCATATCCGGCCGGGGCAGCAGATGTTCAGCCAGCGCGGCGCGATGCTCGCCTATAAGGGCGAGGTGACCTTCACCCCCAATACCCAGGGCGGCCAGGGCGGCATCGGCTCGATGATCGGCCGGCGGGTCGCCAATGAGGCCGCGCCCCTGATGACCGTGGAGGGCAGTGGCACGGTGATGTTCGGCCACGGCGGCCATCACATCCAGGTGATCAACCTCGCCGGCGACACGCTCTACGTCGAGGCCGACCGCCTCCTGGCCTTCGACGGAACGCTCCAGCAGGGGACCATGTTCATGGGCTCACAGGGCGGGGTGATGGGCATGGTGCGCGGCCAGGTCACCGGCCAGGGCCTGTTCACGACCACCCTGAAGGGCCACGGCGCGGTGGCCGTGATGGCGCACGGCGGAGTGGTCGAGCTCCCCATCGCGCCCGGCCGGCCCATACACGTCGACCCGCAGGCGTATGTGGCGCACCACGGCGATGTGCGGAACAAGCTCTCCACGGCGCTGGGTTGGCGCGACATGGTGGGCCGCGGCTCGGGCGAGGCCTTCCAACTCGAGCTGTCGGGAGACGGCGCGGTGTACGTACAGGCCTCGGAGGAGAAGCTGTGACCGGTCCGGCAGTCCACGACCCGCACACGCTGCCGGTCGACGACAACGTCAACGCGTACACCTTCTGCGTGGACCTCAAGGGCCAGTGGTTCCTGCAGAAGGGGAAGATGATCGCCTACTACGGGCAGATCGACTTCAACGGCATCGGCCACGGCCGCCTCGACCGGCTGGTCGCGGGCAGCTTCCACTCGCCGCTCCACGCCGCGGACTGGGTGGTGGCCGAGGGCGAGGGCAAGATGCTGCTCGCCGACCGTGCCTTCGACGTCAACTCCTTCGACCTGGAGGACGGCAACCTCAGCATCCGGTCGGGCAACCTCCTGGCCTTTCAGCCCGGTCTGTCCCTGAAGCAGTCGATCGTGCCGGGGTTCCTCACCCTCATCGGCACGGGCAAGTTCGTGGCGGCCTCGAACGGCCCGGTCGTCTTCGTCGAACCGCCCATCCGCGTCGACCCCCAGGCCCTCGTCGGCTGGGCCGACTGCCCCTCCCCCTGCCACCACTACGACCACCAGTACCTGCGCGGGGTGCTCGGCGGCGTACGCGCCCTGACCGGGGTGGGCGGCACCTCGGGCGAGGAGCACCAGTTCGAGTTCGTGGGGGCGGGCCAAGTGCTGCTGCAGTCCACCGAGCTCCTGATGGCCGAGGTGAACACCGGGGCGGTGCCGCAGCAGAGCGGTGTGCCGGGCGGCGGCAGCCATGGCACCCCGGCCGGGCCGACGGTTCCGCAGCTTCCGGGCTCACTGGGGGGCCTCCAGCGTCGCTTCGGGCTGTGAGCGGTAGTCTGCGGAGTGTAACGTCGAACGCCTGCGCACCTGTGTGCGCCGGGGGAAGCGTGCGGCGTTGCCACTGCCATTGGTCCGGATTTCAACTTTTGTAGGTAGAATCTTTCTATGGAGACCGAGACGGCCACCCGTTGGCTCAGTGACGACGAACAACGGGCCTGGCGTACCCACCTGGACGTCAACAGACTGCTGATGCACCAGCTCGAGAAGGATCTGCAGCCATTCGGCCTGACCATCAATGACTACGAGATCCTGGTGAACCTCTCGGAGTCCGAGGAGCAGCGGATGCGGATGAGTGACCTCGCCGCGTCGACGCTCCAGTCCAAGAGCCGGCTCTCCCACCAGATCACCCGGATGGAGAACGCCGGGCTGGTCCGCCGCGAGCACTGCGAGTCGGACCGGCGAGGGCTCTTCGCCGTCCTCACGGACGAGGGCTCCGAGACGATGCAGAAGGTCGCACCGCACCACGTGGCCTCCGTACGGCAGCACTTCATCGACCTGCTGCCACCGACCGATCTGGAGGCTCTGCACGCGTCACTCGCCCCGGTCGCGGACCACCTCCGCAGCCAGCGCGGCGGCGGATAGGGCCGGTCGGGCAGAGGATCAGCAGGCCGGAAGGCGCAGCTCGAAGAGGGCGCCTCCCTCGCGGGACCCGCGGACCACCAGGGTCCCGCCGTGGCGTTCCGCCACGTCACGGGCAATGGCCAGCCCCAGCCCGGCGCCGCCGTCGTCACGGCTGCGAGCGTCGTCCAGCCGTACGAATCGCTCGAAGATCCGCTCACGCTCCGCCTCGGGCACGCCCGTCCCGTCGTCGGAGACCTCCAGCACCGCCCAGCCGCCGTCGGTGCGCAGCGAGACGGTCACCTCCGTCTCCGCGTGCCGCTGGGCGTTGTCCAGGAGATTTCGCAGCACCCGGGCCAACTGACCCCGCGATCCGGCCACTTCAAGAGCGCTCTCCGGCAGGGCGGCGCGCACCGGCACTCGCCCCCCGGCCCGCTGACCGGCCTCTTCGCGTACGAGGGCCGCGAGGTCCACCCGGGAGCCGTCCCTGGGCCCCTCCCCCGCGTCCAGCCGGGCGAGCAGCAGCAGGTCGGCCGCCAGCTCCTGGAGCCGTACGGTGTCCAGGACCGCGCCCTCCACATCCAGCAGCTCCGGATGGGCGACGCCCACCTCCAGTTGCGTCCGCAGGCTGGCGATCGGGCTGCGCAGCTCATGCGAGGCATCGGCCACGAACCGCCGCTGCCGCTCGACGGACGACTCGAGGGCCGCCAGGGTCTCGTTGGTCGTACGGGCCAGCCGGGCGATCTCATCGCGCGCGCCGGGTTCCGGCACCCGCCGGGACAGGTCGGCGGAGGCGGTGATGGCGGCCATCTCACCCCGGATGCCTTCGACCGGCCGCAGCGCCCGCCGGGTGACCAGCCAGGTGACCCCGGCCACGACCAGCAGCAGGAGCGGCAGCCCGATGAGCATCGCGGTGCGCACCTCGCCGACCGCCTCCTGCTCGGTGGCGAGCGGGGAGCCCGCGTGGACGGTCAGCGTCTCGCCGTCGGGGGTCGTCGCTTCGACGGAGGCGAACCGGTAGTCGTACGTCTCGCCGTCGACGGTGGCCGTACCGCCGCCGGTCTCCGCCTCGTCGGAGGACACCTCGCCGCGCCCAGGAGCGCCGCCGTCCCCGTCCTCGGCCTCCTCGGCCGCGTCCGCCGCGTCCGCCGCGTCGTCCTCGTCCGGTCCGGCTCGCCCGTCACCGGACGCGTTCGCGCCGGCGGGCGTCACCTCACGGATCCCCGTGCCGGTCACGGCCTCCAGGTCCTCGCTCACCGCCCGCAGCCTGCCGTCCTCGGTGACGGCCTGCACCGGGTGGTCGTCGCCGTCCGGCATCTCCAGCCGGTCGTACGCCACACCCGTCGCCAGCTGCGAGGCGACCTCGCGGGCCGCCACCTCCGCCTGGAGATCGGCCTGGTCGGTCAGGTTCGTCCGCAGGACGAGCAGCAGCGCGGTCCCGGCCGCGATCAGTGCCACCGCCACCACCGCCGTGGCACCGAGCGCGGCCCGGGAGCGTACGGAGCCCAGGGCCCTACGCACGGTCGTTGACCAGCCGGTATCCCGCACCGCGTACGGTCCTGATGGCGGGTGCGCCCAGCTTCCGGCGCAGCGCGCTGATGTAGACCTCGACGATGTTCGGATCGCCCTCGTACGCGAAGTCCCAGACGTGCTCCAGGATTTCCCCCTTGGACACGACCTCCCCGGCCCGCACCGCCAGCTGCTCCAGCACGGCGAACTCCTTCGCGGTGAGCACCACTTCGGTGTCCTCCCGCGTCACCAGCCGGGCCGCGGTGTCGACCGTCAGCTCACCGACCCGCAGCACGGGGGAGGCAGTCCGCCCCCGGCGCCTGAGGAGCGCCCGGACCCGCGCGACGAGAACCACATACGAGAACGGCTTCGTCAGGTAGTCGTCGGCGCCGGTATCGAGCCCCTCGGCCTCGTCGTACTCGCCGTCCTTCGCCGTCAGCATCAGGATCGGTACGTCGTCCCCTGCGGCCCGCAGGGCGGCGCACACCCGGTAGCCGTTCATCCCGGGCAGCATGATGTCGAGGACGATCAGGTCGTAGGAGCTCTCGGCCGCCCGGTGCAGCCCTTCGGTGCCGTCGTGCACCACATCGACGGCGAAGCCCTCCGCCGTCAGTCCCTTGGCCAGCGACAGGGCGAGCCGCCTCTCATCCTCCACGATCAACAAGCGCATGCGCACAGCCTCCCAAACCGAACCTGAAGAAACCTTCAGGCGGCTTCAGCCTGCGTTCAGCATCGGTTCGGCACGGTGGTCCACATCGCAACCGACTGCGAGACCGACAACGTGGGAGGGACCCTCATGAAGCGCAACACCGTCATCGCCACCGTTACCGCCGCGGTGCTCGTCGCCGGCGGCACCGCCGGAGCCGCCGCGGTGGCGGACGACGGCGGCGCGGCCGCGCGGAAGGCGAGCGTGCGTGTCGCCGGTGACGGCCCGGAGCGTGACGACGTTCCCGATGCCGGGGCCGCGAAGACCACCGCCGCTCGGACCACCGCCGCCCAGGCGATCGACGCGGCGCTCGAGGCCGCGCCCGGCATGGTCGCCTCGGCCGAGCTGGACGACAACGACGACGACACTGACGGGAACGACGGGAACGACGGCAAGGACGGCAAGGACGCCAAGGACGGCACCCGCGGGCCGGTCTGGGAGGTCGACGTGCTCGGCGCGGACGGCACCTGGCACGACGTGACGGTCGACGCGGGCAACGCCGAGGTGCTCGGCAGCCACACCGACCGCGAGCACGACGACAACCTCCGGAGCGCCCTGAAGAACGCGGACACCGACGCCAAGGAGGCCGCGGCGGCGGCCCTGAAGTCCGTACCCGGCACCGTCGAATCCGTCGACCTGGACGACGACGCCAAGGCCGGAGCCTGGGAGGCCGAGGTCCGGGGCAAGGACGGCAAGCAGCACGACCTGCTGGTGGACGCGAAGTCCGGCGAGGTCACCGCCTCGGCCGACGACGAGGACGGGGACGACGACTCCGACTCGGACTCCGACTCGGACGACTGACATCGCCTGATTCGGCAGCCGCCGGAGAAGCTGCGAGGGGACGGGGACGCCATCGCCCTGCGGCTGCTGGGCGGAGTGCACGCCCTCGCACTGACCGGCC